>CAZRIB010000315.1:0-5070 GCA_964600035.1 uncultured Ardenticatenaceae bacterium
AACACTTGACTGAGTACTACCCTAAATTCTCAAAGATACCGGCCGCACCCATACCGCCGCCAATACACATTGTCACCATGCCAAATTGCGCTTGCCGCCGCTTCATCTCATTAATAATTTGCACAGTGAGTTTTGCCCCAGTACAACCTAACGGATGCCCCAAAGCAATTGCGCCACCATTCACATTGGTTTTCTCTTCGTCAAAACCCAATTCACGAATGACAGCAACCGATTGGGCAGCAAAGGCTTCATTTAGCTCAATCAGGTCAATGTTGTCCAGGGATAAGCCGGTGCGTTTGAGCAGTTTGGGCACGGCCGCAATCGGGCCAATACCCATTACTTCAGGACGCACACCGCCTACATTAAAGCCAACGTACCGCACCAACGGCTTCAAGCCCAGCGATTCGGCCATACTGCGTTCCATGACAATCACACCAGCCGCACCGTCACTTAAGGGAGAAGAGTTACCGGCCGTTACCGTGCCACCCTGCTTAAAGACAGGACGCAGTTTAGCCAATGCCTCCAGACTGGTATTTGGCCGCACATGCTCATCTCTGTCCAAAACCAGTTTGCGGCGTACCGGTCCTTCTGGCCCGGGTTCCACTTCTTCAATCTCAATGGGCAAAATCTCGTCCTTGAAGATGCCTTTTTCATAGGCCGCGGCGGCGCGTTGGTGGCTGCGCAGAGCAAACTCATCCTGAGCCTGACGGGACACTTCATATTCCAGCGCCACCTGTTCGGCCGTCAGCCCCATGTTCATATACACTTCTGGCGCATTTTCTACCATGTAGGGGTTGGGGTTCACCCGAAAACCGGTCATTGGGACCATGCTCATGGTTTCTGCGCCGCCGGCAATAATGACATCCGCGCCATTGGCGATGATGCGTTCTGCCGCCATGGCAATGGTTTGCAGGCCACTGGAGCAAAAACGGTTGACTGTCATTCCGGGTACATCGACAGGCAGCCCGGCACGCAGGGCAATGGTACGGGCAAAGTTAAGCCCCTGTGCGCCTTCCGGCATGGCACAGCCGATAATCACGTCGTCAACAGCTTTGGGATCCAGCCCTTCTGCCTGACGGAGCAGTTCCTGAATAACGGCCGCTGCCATTTCATCGGAGCGTGTGTTTCTGGTTGTACCGCGTTTGGCTTTGCCAACGGCCGTTCTACTTGCAGCTACAATTACAGCTTCTCTTGTCATTTCGATAGTCTCCTTCGGAGGGGATTAGAGATTGGTTATTGGAGATTGTTTACCAGACGGCAGCAGCAATCTCTAATCTCCAATCACCAATTAATTCCGCAATGGTTTCCCCGTTTGCAGCATGTGCATCATGCGCTCACGAGTCTTTTCTTCACCCAACAAAGACAAGAACGCTTCACGTTCCAGGTCCAGAATGTACCAGGGGTCTACCCATGTCCCCGCGCTCAAGTCGCCACCCGTCAACACGTAGGCCAGCTTGTTGCTAATGAGCTTGTCGTGTTCAGAGGCGTAGTTACCCCAGACGAAACCCTGCACACCCAGCTTGAGTGCATAGAGGGCATCGCGTCCGGCGGCGTAGATTTTTTCTACTTCCGGCGGTCTGGCGCCAATGGATACCAGGTGCAGGGCGCGGGCTTTGGCTTTGGCCAGGCGGTGTTCTGCGGCCATGACAATCATGTCGTTGGGGCGCAAATAGCCCAGTTCTTTGTTTTCCCAGGCAGATGTGCCCACTTTTGCGGTGGCAATTTGGGTGAAAACGTCTTGCAATACGGGCAGCACATCGGCGTTTTTGGTTGCCATGACGGGGTTGATTTTGCGGCGCAAAATTTCTTTGCAGCCGCCGCCTGCCGGAATGAGACCAACGCCTACTTCGACCAGACCCATGTAGCTTTCGTGGGCGGCAACGGTTTCCCAACCGGCAACGGCCATTTCGACGCCGCCGCCAAGTGCCATGCCTTGCACGGCCGTTACCACCGGTTTCGGCGCATGTTGAAGCTGGAACGTCAGCGACTGCAAGCCATGAATCATCTGGCTGAGGTCATCCCACCGCTCACTGGCCGCCGCCACACCAACCGCAAACAGGTTCGCGCCCACACAGAAATTGTCGGCATCATTGCCAATCACCATCGCGTCAAAATCACTGTTCAGTCGGGACAACGCTTCATGCCCCATGGCAATAATGGCATCGTCAATGGCATTCATCTTGGCATGGAATTCAAAAAGCAGCACGCCATCGCCCATGTCAATTAAACTGGCGCTGTCGTTGCGGGAAACTTCTTTGCCTGCGCCGCGAAGGTTATCAATGAGGATGATGTTTTTGTCGATTTCCTCAGCTTCGTACGTTTTGGTGTTGAAGTTGTAGACAGCACCATCTTTGTAGAAGGAACTGTGCCCGGCGGCCAGCATCTCTTTCACCCATTCTGCCACTTCGTAACCGGCGGCTTCCATTTTTTCGGCCGTTTCTGCCACACCCAGCATGTCCCAAATTTCAAACGGGCCAGCCTCGTGACCAAAACCCCACTTCACAGCCTTGTCCACATCGCTGAGTTTGTAGGCAATTTCCGGCGCCACGTAAGCGGCGTAAGCCAGGTTAAAGTACATGGTGTCACGCACATATTGCGCAGCACGGTCATCAAAGGTCAACAATTGGCGCAGCCGCTCGCCCAAATCTTCAATTTTGCGTACTGCTCCAATGGAGTCAAAGCGTACTTTTTCGCCCGGCTCGTATTCCATCGTCGCCGGATTCAATGTCCAAAATTGACGTTTACCGTCTACCATAACCTTTTTGTAAAAGCCCTGGCCGGTTTTGTTGCCCAGCCATTTCTTTTCCACCAATTGGCTAATCAGCGGCTCTATCCGTTCGCCTTTCAGAATGCTGCGGTATTTGTCGTGGGGGATGGCTTCATAAAGGCCAGAGTTGACGTGTGCCATCACGTCAATACCGACCAAATCCATCAGGCGGAAGGTCGCTGTTTTGGGACGGCCGACAGTTGGCCCGGTAATAGCGTCAATTTCGGAGACGGTGTACCCCTTCTCCAGCGCGTATTCCATGGCGTAGGAACCGGCGACGCTGAAGAAGCGGTTGCCAATGAAGTTTGGTGTGTCTTTGCAAATGACAACGCCTTTGCCCAGGACATCACGGCCGAATTGGCTCATGAATTTGGTTACTTCCGCATCGGTGTCGTCTGTGGGGATAATTTCCAGCAGTTTGAGGTAGCGCGGCGGGTTGAAGAAGTGAGTACCCAGAAAGTGGGCTTTGAATTCATCGGAACGGCCGTCTGCAATCAAATGAATCGGAATACCCGACGTATTACTGCTCACAATCGCCGTTGGTTTACGAATCTCCTCCAGCCGGGCCATCAACGCCTGCTTCGGCTCCAGCTTCTCAATAATGACTTCCACAATCCAGTCACAGTCAGCCAGCTTGTCAAAGTCATCCTCCGTATTACCCAACGTGATCAAATTTGCCCGGTCTGCCCGTGCCAGATTAGCAGGCTTGGCCTTCACCATCCGGTCAAAACCGGCCTGCACAATACGGTTACGCGCTTTGGGGTCATCCTTCTCAGCATCACTCAAGTCAAATGGCACAATGTCCAACAGCACCACAGGAATGCCGATATTGGCCAAATGGGCTGCAATGCCACCACCCATTGTGCCAGCCCCAATAATGCCAACTTTGTTAATGCGATATGTCATCTGTTTTTACTCCTTCAATGGGGAGATTGGAGATTAGAGATTCGAGAAATCCCTAATCTCCAATCTCTAATCTCCAAATATCTTATTTCAACTCCCGCCGACTGTAACCCAAAATGGAACGGGCAACGATGAGCTGGTTGATTTGCCGTGTGCCTTCGTAGATGTCGTTGATTTTGGCGTCGCGCATCCACTTTTCTACCAGCCACTCACGGGAATATCCCATTGGCCCCAGCAGCTCAACGGCTTTTTGGGTAATCCATGTCACGGCTTCACCGGCACGGTATTTGCACATGGAGGCTTCCAGGCGGTTGCTTTCGCCGTGTGCCATTTGGGCTGTCGCCCGCAGGGTGAGCAGCCAGGCACCTTTGTAGCGGGCTTCCATTTCGATGAGGTCACGCTCAACGGCCGTTAACTCATGCAGCGACTTGGTGTAATCCACCACAATCCCTTCTTCCGCCAGCTTTTCCTGCGTAAACTCCAACGCCGCCCGTGCCACACCAACCGCACTGGCCGCCACCGCCGGCCGCGACGCATCAAACGTCTTCATCGCCCCGGCAAACCCCTTACTCGTCTTCTTCTGGCGCACTTCCGGGCTGCCCAACAAATTTTCATAAGGAACCCGCACATTATCAAAATGCAGCGCCACCGTATCACTCGCCCGAATACCCAACTTGTGTTCCTGCTTGGCAATGGTCACGCCCGGCGTATGGGCTTCTACCACAAAGGACTTGATACCAGCCCGGCCAGCATTCGGATCAACCGTTGCCCACACCACACAAAAGCCATCGGACTCTTCCAAAGCCAGCTTGCCACTGGTGATAAAGATTTTTTCGCCGTTAATCACCCATTCGTTTGTGGTTTCATCGAGAACGGCCGTTGTCCGCATAGAACTGTTATCAGACCCCGCGCCCGGTTCCGTAATCGCCATCGCCCCCCACTTGGGATCACCTTCCGTAAATTTCTTCAAAAAGCGAATCTGCTGCTCTGGCGTACCCGCCGACTGAACGGCCGCTCCCCCCAACATCGGATGCGGCAAACACAAATACTGCCCGGCATCGCCCCAACTCAACTGCTCAATCATAAAAATCAAAGCCACGCCAGCGTAATCAACCTTGCGCTCTTTTTCCGCTTTCACAGCCACAGCCGCCCCGCCGCCAACATGCCCATTCGTGCCATTGGCCGCAGCCACCCGCTTTTCCAAAGAACGCAGCGCCCGCTTCATCATCTCCTGCGTAAACGGCCATGTCATATCCACAAACATCTTCGGGCGGGTATGCTCTTCTTCATCCAACTGCCGCGAAAACGGCCGCATCGCCTGTTTTGCCACCATCTCAATCAACTGCTGTTGATTTTGAATAAAATCCGGAATCGTAAAATCTATCATTTTTAGCTCCATT
>CAZRIB010000316.1:0-5044 GCA_964600035.1 uncultured Ardenticatenaceae bacterium
CCTTTTTGCAGTCTGGCGGTTTTTTGTTGAAACGGTAAAATTCCAGAGGGTGATTAAGGCTTGTCGCCTTTTCACTTGCATTCACATTTTTCGGAGAAACTATGAAACCATTAACCAGTAACGAAATTCGCCGCGCTTTTTTGGAATTTTTTGAAGAAAATCAGCACCAGCGTGTGCCTAGTGCGCCGCTGCCGCAGTATGATAACCCGACGTTGTTGTTTACCAATGCCGGGATGAATCAGTTTGCCAATGTGTTTTTGGGTAAGGAGAAACGGCCGTATACCCGTGCCACCACTGCCCAAAAATGTATGCGTGTTCAAGGCAAACACAACGATTTGGAAAACGTCGGCCCCTCGCCGCGCCACCACACCTTCTTTGAGATGCTGGGCAACTTTTCCTTTGGCGACTACTTCAAAAAAGAAGCCATCGATTATGCCTGGACATTTTTGACCGATGTCATTGGCCTGCCCAAAGAACGGCTGTGGGCAACTGTTTATCTGGATGATGACGAAGCGGCCAAATTGTGGGAACGCTACCTGCCTGCTGACCGCATTATGCGCTTTGGCAAAAAAGAAAATTACTGGGAAATGGGCGACACCGGCCCCAATGGCCCCTGCTCGGAAATTCACTACTACCAGGGCGATTTGGACAATGTGGATGTCTCCCTGCTCAATAATGACGATGACAAGAATGAGACTTTTTTGGAAGTGTGGAATCTGGTGTTTATGCAGTATGAAACGGATGCGGAGGGCGTGACACGGCCGTTACCCAAACCATCCATTGACACCGGCATGGGGCTGGAACGGTTGGCACGCATTGTCCAAAACGGCGCCAGCAACTACGACACCGATCTCTTCCTGCCGGCCATGGACCGGGTACAAGAACTGCTCGGAGACAGTGACGAAGAACGGGCAGAAAAATACGTCGGCTATCGTGTCATTGCTGATCACGGCCGTGCCGCCACCTTCCTCATTGGCGATGGTGTACGTCCCGGCAGCACCGGCGCGGGATACGTCTTGCGCATGGTCATTCGCCGTGCCGCCCGTTTTGGCCGCAAAATTGGCTTCACCGAACCGTTCCTGGCCGAAGTAGCCAAAGTGTACATTGCCCAAATGGGCGAAACCTACCCCGAACTGGTACAGCGGCAAGATTTGATTTGCCACACCCTGACCCAGGAGGAAAAACGGTTTGCCCGTACCCTGGATGCCGGTCTGGCGCAGCTTGACGACCTGATGGATGAACTGCGGGCGAAAAATGAGACAGAAATTCCCGGTGATGTGGCCTTTAACTTATATGCCACACATGGCCTGCCTCTGGAAATTACCCGCGATGTGGTGCAGGAATTTGGGTTTACTGTGGACGAAGCAGGCTTTAAGCAGGCGCGGGAAGCTCATGCAGAGGCCAGTGGTTCTGGCGCATTTGGCAGTTATGACACAGAAACGAATGTTTACGGCCAGCTTTTGCACCAGCTCCAGCACGCCGGGCAGTTGGAAGGCGGTGTGGAGTATGACCCTTACATGGGCGCGGAAGTGGATGCCGAAATTGTTGGCTTGATTCGTGACGGGGAAATTGTGGATGTGGTGGCGGAGGGAGAAAAGGCGGAAGTGGTTACGGCCGTAACCGTTTTCTACGTCGAGTCCGGCGGCGAAGTAAGTGACACAGGCACAATCACCCTTGCCGACGGCACACGCTTCCGGGTAGACGACACCCGCAAGCCTGTAGATGGCCTCGTTGTTCACGTTGGGCAGGTAGAAAAAGGCCAACTGCGCGTCGGGCAGGTTGCCCATCTGCAAGTAGACAATGCCCGCCGCCAGGACATCCGGCGCAATCATACCGCCACGCACATTTTGCACCGCGAACTACGCGCCAAATTGGGTACACACGTCACCCAGGCCGGTTCATTGGTTGCCCCGGACCGGTTGCGCTTTGACTTTACCCATGAGCAGGCAGTAGACCGGCAAACGCTGGCCGAGATTGAGCGCGCCATTAATGAAGCCATTCGTCACAATTACAAAGTAAAAGTGGAATACATGGGGCAGCAAGAAGCCATTAAAGCCGGGGCAATGGCCTTGTTCGGCGAAAAATACGGCGATATTGTGCGTACCATCCAGATTGGCAACGGCCAGTTATACAGCTTTGAGCTTTGTGGCGGGCTGCATGTGGATGAAACGGCCGATATCGGGCTGTTCCGGTTTACGAGTGAAGGAGCTGTTGCCGCCGGTGTGCGCCGTGTGGAGGCTGTGACCGGACGCGGGGCACAGGCCCTCATCGCTGAACGGCTGGATTTACTGGACAGAGTGGCGGGCAAATTGAATGTGCCGGTGACAGAGTTGGAACATCGTTTGCAAACGCTGCTGGATGAGAACAAAGCGCTGCATAAGGAGCTGGAGCAGACCAAGAAGCGGCTGGCTGTGCTGCAATTTGAAGCGGTGATGGCCGGTGCGCAAGATGTGGACGGGGTGCAGGTGCTGTCTGCCCGCATTGATGGCGTGGATGTGGATGCGCTGCGTGAATTGGCAGACCGTTTCCGCGACAAGGTTGAGGCTGGTGTGGTGGTGTTGGCGACGGTGAAGAATGATAAGCCGGTGCTGATTACGGCCGTTACCAAAAACCTCATTCCGCGCGGCGTAAAAGCTGGCGACATTGTGCGCGAAGTTGCCAAAATGGTCGGCGGCGGCGGCGGCGGACGCCCCGACATGGCCCAGGCTGGTGGCCGCGATGCCAGCAAACTGCCAGACGCGCTGGATGCCGTGCCGGGGTTAGTGAAAAAAGCGCTGAATGGCAAGTAAGCCATGCAGGAGATTGGTAATTTGGAGATTGGTAATTGGTGATTGGAGATTGTGTTCAATATCCTAATCTCCAATCTCCAATCTCCAATCTCTAATCTCTAATCTCCAATCCCCAACAAAGGACGAAACCAATGCTTTTTCTGCCTTACACGAAATACACCATAAAAACCGGACTTTCGCCGCAGGAAGCAGAAGCCCAATTGAACCAGATAACGGACAAGCGCAAACTGCGGTTTGGGCTTTCGCGGAATCACAAGGCGTTTGAAGGGAAGGTGGAAAACGGCCGTTTCAACATCAACCGCATCATCCATTACCGCAACTCATTCCTGCCCATCGTCATTGGCGAAATTAAAGACGACCTGGACGTGACCCGCATCGAAATTACCATGCGGCTGCATTTGGCTGTGCTGGTGGTGCTGGTTCTTTCCATCATCATCGGCACTGTTGGCACGGTGATGACCTTAATTGGTGCAGAATGGATGGATGTGCTGGCGGCGGCTGGCGTATTTGTGTTCATCCTTGGGCTTTTCTATGTCATTACGATGGCCTTTTTTAATTATGAAGTCAACAAGGCCAAAGCACTGCTGGCCGAAATTTGGCCAGAAAAAACATTTCTCTAATCTCCTACTCGAATCGTTAATCAACAAACCCACTTGTGACTGATTTTCAGACCATTTTCCTTGACAGTGCAGACGACATTGTGTCCGTTTGTGACCGGCTGGACTGGGCGGCCGGGCAGCAGGTGCTGTTGGTTTTGCCGGAAGATGACAGTGCCGTGCTGACAGGGCTGGATTTGGTGCGCCTGCGCCGCCATGCTGACCGGCGGCGGCTGGAAATTGGTTTGGTCACGGCCGTTTCCCCATTGGCACGGCAGGCAAAAGCATTGGGCATACCCGCATTTGCCACCGTGGAAGAAGCACAGGCCAACCGGCGCGGCTGGTGGCACGGCCGTCGCCGCCGTGAACTGGTGGGGCTGCCGCTAACCGGCCATCACCACACCCTGCGGCCACAGCGGATACGGCCGCTGCTAAACAAGGTAGATTCCCCGGCGGCGTTACACCGGCAGCTTGCCCCGCTTCCTACCCCGCGACAATGGTTGTGGCGGTATCTGGGCATCTTGCTGTTCTTTGTGGTGGCTGCTTTTGCCATTGTGGGCTTTATGTACGTTGTGCCCCAGGGCGAGATTGTTTTTTCTCCTGAAACACAAACCGTTGCGACGACGTTTCGGGTAATGGCCGACCCGGCCGTTACGGCCGTAGATTTTGCCAGCCAAACCATTCCTGCCCGACGGTTGACCATTACCCAAACGTGGCAGGCAGAGACCGAGGCAACAGGCCGGGTGGCTGTGCCGTCTGCCACTGCCAGAGGCACGGTCATCTTTACCAATTTAACTGGCGAGCCGGTAACAATTCCGGCTGGTTCGCGTGTTGTCTCGTCGGTGCAGGGGGATGTGGTGTTTACAACGCTGGAAACGGCCGTTGTGCCGGGTGTGGTAGGTGGGACGGTGGAAACGGCCGTTGCTGCCGAAACGCCCGGTGAAGCAGGCAACATTGCGGCCAATGTGCTGGATACGCTGGATGGGCCGTTGGGGGAAGCGGTGCTGGTGCGTAATCTGGCGGCGATGGCGGGTGGGGGGACGGTTGATGAAACGGCCGTTACCGAAACTGACCGGGAACGGCTGCGGGCGGAGGTGCTCCAATTTTTGCAGGCGCTGGCTGCGGCTGAAATGGAAGCCCAACTGTCGGAACAGGAATTTTTGGCACGGCCGTCTTTGCAAGTAACGGCCGTAAACGAGGAACAATATTCCCATGAACCGGGTGAACTGGCGGAAACGGTGCAGTTGGAAATGACGGCAGTGGTGGCGGGAACGGCCGTGGATAGTTCTGCCATCCCCGCGCTGGCGTTTGCCGCGTTGGCCGACCAGGTTCCAGATGGTTTTTTGCTTAAAGTTGAGGATATTCACTTTGAGATTGGGCAGGTTTTGCCGGTGGATGCCGCCGGACAGGTGCAGGTGGAAGTGACAGCAGAGGGGACGGCGTTGGCTGAAATACCGGTGGAATCGGTGTTAACGGCCGTTGCCGGGCAGCCGATTGATGCCGCTGCCGCCTATTTGTACGACCAACTGCCCCTTAGCCAGCCCCCGCAGTTAACCGTACAGCCGGGCTGGTTCCAGCGTGTGCCTTATTTGCCTGCTCGTGTGGCGGTAAAAATTGAGCAATAGTAGGTGAAACGGCATGGTAGAAACGGCCGTTTTC
>CAZRIB010000317.1:0-5027 GCA_964600035.1 uncultured Ardenticatenaceae bacterium
GTGCTTTCTTCAACATAGTCCCGGCATGGTAACACAGAAGAAACGGCCGTGTCAACCACACCCCCGCCCGCCCGCGCCCCTGCGCTACAACGGCCAGATAAGCGGCAGCACAAAAACAGTCAACAGCAGCATCAACAGATTCAAACCAACCCCCACGCGGGCATAATCTGTGAATTTATAGCCACCAGGTCCATAAATAATGACATTCACCTGATGGCCGACTGGCATCAAGAACGACGTGGAAGCAGCCAAAACAGTCGCCATCACAAAAGTCTGCGGACTAAACCCAAGGCCAACGGCCGTATCAATGGCAATGGGCACCATCAACACCGTTGCCGCCGCATTAGAAATGACTTCCGTCAACAGCGCCGTCAGCAAAAACAGCCCGCCTAAAGCAACCAAGGGCCCCTGACCACCCACCAACGCAATCAACTGGTCTGCCAAAAAGCGCGCCGTGCCGGTTTTGCCCATCGCCACGCCCAAAGGCAGCATACCGGCAATCAAAAAGACGGCTTTCCAATCTATTGACTTGTATGCTTCATCCATAGTCAATACGCCGGTAAGCACCAGCAAAACGGCCGCACTCAGCAAAGCAACAGAGACAGGCAGCCAGCCTGCGGTTGCGGCCGTTAATGCCGCCGCAATAATCGTCAAGGCCAGCGGCATTTTGTGCTGGCGGCGCACTGGCAAAGCGGCGGCATCCAACAGCAAAAAATCGTTGTTATCCTGCATCAACGCCAGCATGTCGGGTGTGCCTTGCAGCAGCAGGGAGTCGCCAAAGTTTAGGGGAATATCGCCTAAACGGGAAACCTGGGAACGGCCGTTTTGCCGCACAGCCAGCACAGACACCCCAAACCGTTTGCGGAAATCGATCTGGCGCAAGGTTTGCCCAACCAACTGCGACCGGGGGGACAATGTGGCTTCTACAATTTGCATCTCACCGGAAACGGCCGTGTCCAATGACGACCACTCCCCGCCATCCTGCACCCGCCGAGAAGAAAGCGGCGATATGCCTGCCTGCTTACTTGCGGCCATAATTTGCGGCCATGCCCCCGTCAGCAGCAGCACATCCCCCGCCTCAAGCGGTCTGTCCGTCACCGGCACATTCAGTGCCTCATCTCCCCGGTGTGCCCGCACAATTTGCAGATCATACTTCTCGCCAAACTGCGTCTGGCTGACCGTCTGCCCAATTAACGAAGAGCCAACCCCAATGTAAGCCTCTGCCAAATAATCGCCCACTGCATATGCGGTAGAAGGGTCATCAGCCGGCATTCGTTCTGGCAGCAGCCGGTGGCCTATCAACAGCATGTAGATAATGCCCGTTCCCAATGCCAGCGTACCCATAGGCAAAAAGTCAAAAAAGCCAAACGCCGGTACATGGGCATAATCTGCCAGCAAGTTGGCCGCCAGGATGTTGGGGGGCGTGCCGATAAGCGTCATGTTGCCGCCCAATAAAGCGGCAAACGCCAACGGCATGAGTAATTTTGAAGGGGAAATGTGCAGTTTGCGGGCCAGGCTCACCACCGCTGGCAGTAAAATTGCCACCGCGCCAATGTTGTTCATAAATGCCGACATGCCCCCCACAATCAGCATCATCACGGCCAACAGCCTTTTTGGGTTGTGGCCTGCCAGACGCAGCATCAACCGGGCCAATAAATCGGCTACGCCGCTAATGTTAAGCGCGCCGCTGATGATAAAAACAGACCAAACTGTCACAACGGCCGTATTGGCAAATCCAGAAAACGCCTCTTCAGGCGTTAACAGCCCCGTCACCACCAAGGCAATCAGCACCAACAGCGCCACCACATCGACCCGAACGGCATCCCACACAAACAGGGCAATCGCTGCGGCCAGAATCGCCAACACCAACATTTGGTCCAAAGTCATCAGCCCGCCCTCCTGTGAAAATTACGAATTACGAATCACGAAGCGCACTTGCCACCTGCCCACTTGCTACCTGCCACATTTTCATTCATTAAAATCGGCGGCAGCCTGCGAACGTTCTTGTGTTAACTGAATCTCGGCTTTGATTAAATCGTCTTCTCGCGAAAAGGTAAAGCCCAGCTTTTGGCAGATGGCACGCATTCCCTTGTTCATGCCTAACATATAGGCAATGACCCGCTCAATGCCTTCTTGCTGCCCCACTGCCAACAAATTACGCAGTAAGGTCATGCCCAAACCACGCTTTTGATAATGGTCGCTCACCAGCAAGGCAAATTCGGCTTCCGGCTTGCCCGGCAGCCGGGTCAGCCGCCCCACAGCTACAATTTCCTTTTCGCCGCTTTCCGGATGGTCGTGTTCAATAACCAGGGCAATGTCCCGGTCGTAATCCACAAAGCAGACGCGGATGAGTCGTTCGTGTTCAACGCGCTGGTCTAGCTGGAAGGAACGGAAGTAGCGCAGGTAAACGCTTTCTTCGGACAGGGTTTCATGAAATTTTGCAATCAACGGCTCATCTTCCGGACGAATGGGGCGAATGGTAAATGGATCGCCCACCTTGTCGGTGAATTGGCGAACGTATTGGATGGGATACGGCCGTATCGCCAACTTCGGCAGCGCATCTTCATCCACCTCCGGCCCATACAAAATCATCCGGGCATCCAACACAAGCAGCCCCTCCGCCGTCGCCAGCAAAGGATTCACATCAATTTCCTTAATCCACGGCTGCCCCACAACCAAATGGCTAAAATAAACCATCAATGACGAAAGGGCCGCCAAATCCACCGGCAGTTGCCCCCGCACCCCTTGCAGTGCCTTATAAATTTGCGTCCGTTCCATCATCCGTTGGGCCAAGGTCGTGTTCAAAGGCGGCAGCCCCAAAGCCCTATCCTTAAACACCTCCACCAGCGTTCCCCCCGCCCCAAACAACAGCACCGGACCAAACTGCGGATCCGGGCTGCTGCCAATAATCAGCTCATATCCTTTGTGCAAATCCATCATGCGCTGCACCGTCACACCCAAAAAATGGCCGTCGCCCAACTTTTGGCGCACCCGTTTTTCAATTTGCCGGTATGCCAAAACCACTTCCTCATCGCTGGCCAGGTCAAGTCGCACCCCGCCCACATCACTCTTGTGGGTCACACTTTCTGAATGCAGCTTGAGCACCACCGGATACCCCATTGCACGGGCGGCCTGCACGGCTTCCTCTTCTGTTTGCGCCAATTTCGTTTCGACTGTGGGAATGTTATAAGCGGCCAAAATTTGCTTTGATTCCAGCTCCGTTAACAAAGTTCTGCCTGTGGCGCGAATTTCCTGAATCATCTGGCTGACGGCGGCATGTTTTTGGGCGATTTCGTCGCTTTCTTCAGGCAAAAATGGGGTTTCATACAGGCTTTTCAAACGGCGGGCGTATCGCCACATGTACTGAAAAGTGCGTGCGGCCGTATCTGGAAAAGGGAATGTGGGGATGTTTGCCTGATTCAAAATGGCTTCTCCGGCGGCAATGTCTGCCCCACCCATCCAGCTTGCCAGCACGGGTTTGCCGTACGTGTAGCCTGCGGGACGGCCGTATAATTTTTTCATCTCCTGCGCCGTTTTGGTTGGCCGCGTCATGGCCTGCGGCGTTAAAACCACCAGCAGACCATCACTGTTCGGGTCATTGGCGGCAATCGTCATCGCCTTCTTGTACCGCTCCGGGTCTGCATCGCCCAAAATGTCAATGGGGTTGCCATGACTCCAATGCGGCGGCAGGATAGCATCCAACTTTGCCATCGTTTCATCAGAAAGCGGTGTCAACTCCCCACCGGCCGCAATCAAGGCATCTGTTGCCAGCACACCCGGACCACCAGCATTGGTGACAATGGTCAGGCGTGGGCCGCGCGGCCTGGGCTGCTTGGCAAGGACTTCAGCCATATTAAACAGGTCATCAATTCTGTCTACCCGAAGGACACCGCAGCGACGAAAAGCCGCAGCCAACACCTCGTCACGCCCGGTTAGTGAACCGGTATGCGAAGAAGCCGCCCGTGCCGCCTCTTCCGTGCGCCCCGGCTTAATGACGATGATGGGTTTGGTCAGAGCAACTTCGCGGGCGGCGGAAAGGAAAGCACGGGCGTTGCCGATGGTTTCCATGTAGATGACGATGGCTTTGGTGCGAGGATCGTCGCCCAGATAGTAAATGAGGTCACCCCAATCGACATCAAGCATGGAGCCGATGGAGATGAAGGCGCTGAAACCGACGTTTTCTCGAAATGACCAGTCGAGTACGGCCGTACACAGTGCCCCACTTTGGCTAATAAACCCAACATTGCCGGGGCGTGCCATGGCATTGGCAAAGGTGGCATTTAAGCCGCTGGCGGTGTTCATGACTCCCATGCAGTTTGGACCCAAAACCCGTATATTATTTTCTTTGGCGGCTTGCAAAACGGCCGTTTCCAGTGCCGCCCCTTCCGGCCCAGTCTCCTTAAACCCCGCAGAAATAATAATTGCCCCGGCCACCCCAACAGCCCCACACTCCCGAATAATACCCGGCACGGTCGGCGCTGGGGTCACAATCACAGCCAAATCTACAGGCTCCGGTACATCTTGAATGGTGGCATAACATTTCAGCCCCAGCACAGAACGGTGCTTGGGATTGACAGGGTAAATTTTGCCGCCAAACGGGTTGGATTTCAGATTCCAGACAAGGGTGCGGCCAACACTCCCTTCTCGCTCGGTTGCCCCAATCACAGCGACTGACTTTGGGGAAAAAATAACATCAAGCGGGTTTTGGTCATAACGATAGACATTGTGGGCGGTACTGCGTTTATTGGTTGCCATAAGCTCCCTCATGTTGATGATTGATTAAATAACTGCACCGAAATGACAAATGTCAATTTAGTATACAATAAGTAAGCGTTCGTAAATAAGTTAGCGGTTTTCAGATTGGTTCAATCTGCCAGATTGAACCAATCTTGCCAAGTTAAAAACGAATGGTTAGTAAGTTGTGAATGGGAAAGGAAAAATATCTGGCATCAAGGAGAAAAGGGAAACGGCTGTTTCCCTCTCCCGCTCGCAGCCATATTGACTGCAATTTTCCGCGTAATGCAAAA
>CAZRIB010000318.1:0-5024 GCA_964600035.1 uncultured Ardenticatenaceae bacterium
GTTTCCCTCTCCCGCTCGCAGCCATATTGACTGCAATTTTCCGCGTAATGCAAAACCTGCAAAAAATACCAGCCTAAAATCCAGATACTAACGCAAATAGCGCCCCAAAACAGAATCTTTATCTCTCAAAAGCATCCCCCATATATGGCCCATTGCCCCTCTATATGCCCTTTAATTGGTTATATTGTGGTCAAAAAAACGGCTGAATGTTAAAATTTTCGAAAATTTTAACATTCCCTTTTTCTAAAAAAAATACACTTTTAAGGTATTTTCACACCTTTTTTCATTGTGTTATCGCCTTCAATTTGTTAGAATGAAAGTCCCGTTGTGACAAACAAATTGTCTTCGCTGCATATCAGTTTATGTGGGTCGTGAAGAAACAGCGACAGACAAATTTCCGCCAGGGAGCAGGAAACTGGGTACTGTTGGTCTGAGGGGATACAACAGCCGCCAAACCCAGTCCACAATGGGAACAAGCCTTTAGCTAAATTTTAGTGTGTGGAAAATTGCGGCTTAGTCCGGCGCTGCTGCCTGCCTGCGCCACGCTGCACCAAGTAATGGAAGTTGAGAGGATAGAATGATGATGAGTCCAGAAGCAGCCTGGAAAGCAACTTTGGGCGAGCTTGAAATGCAAATGACCAAAGCAACTTTTAATACCTGGCTGAAAGACAGCCGGTTGGTTGCGTGCAATGGGGATGAGTATGTTATTGCCGTACGAAATGATTATGCCCGAGATTGGCTGGAGCATCGCCTGAAAGATACCATTGCGCGTACGCTGGCCTCTATGGCAGGTGCCAATGTCTCACTTAAATTTAGTGTGCTGAACGACAACGGCCAAGCAAACGGGCATGGCAAAAATTCAAATGGGCACACACAAGTCAGCCATAAATTTACCGTCACTTCCCCTGAAGCCGATGCCAAAAACGGCCGTTTCCCTCTCAATGCCGCCCCTTCCACACACCTGAACGCCCGCTTCACATTTGCCAACTTCATCGTGGGCAACAGCAACCGTCTGGCTCATGCCGCCGCCCTTTCCGTTGCCGAAAATCCAGGCAAAGCCTACAACCCCCTCTTCATCTACGGCGGTGTAGGGTTGGGTAAAACCCACCTCCTCCACGCCATCGGCCATCGCTGCCGCCAGGATGGGCTAACAGTCTGCTACATCTCTTCGGAAACCTTCACCAACGACCTGATTTCGTCCATTCGCAACAAACAAATGGAACAGTTCCGGGAGCGCTACCGCACGCCGGACGTGCTGATGATTGACGATATCCAATTTATCGCCGGTAAAGAAAGCACACAAGAAGAGTTGTTCCACACTTTCAACGAGCTGCACAGTCACGGCAAGCAAATCGTTATCTCCAGCGATCGCCCCCCCAAGGCAATGGTGACATTAGAAGAACGTCTGCAATCCCGTTTTGAGTGGGGTCTCATGGCCGACATTCAACAGCCAGATGTAGAAACCCGCCGCGCCATTTTACAAACCAAAGCAGAAGAGCTGGGGCTGGACATTCCCAGTGATGTCATCGAAACCATTGCCCACCGCATTCAACACAACATTCGCGAACTGGAAGGTGCATTAAATAAAGTAGCGGCCTATGGCCAGCTTACAGGCGGGCGGATTGATGATCGCATTTTGCAAATGGCACTGGGCGATTTAATTGGTACACCAGAGAAAGTTACCGTTTCGCAGGTAATTGATGCCGTATGCCGTCACTACAATGTGACCCGGGAAGCGTTGGTAGGCAAAGGACGCAGTCGGGCAATTGCTGTGCCCCGGCAAATGGCAATGTATTTGGCAAGAATGGAGACAGATGCTTCTTTGCCCCAAATCGGGAATGCTTTAGGCGGCCGTGACCATTCGACGATTTTATATGGCTACGAAAAGGTTGCCACGCTGGTGGAAACACATCCCGACATCCGGCGGGAGATGCTGGCCATTAAAACCATGTTGTATGAATCGATGGCATAGATAATAAAAATAGGTTAATTTTGAAGGGCACGTGGCCGTTGGTCATGTGCCTTTTTGTTTGGGAAAGTCATTGTGGCTTGCAGTAATTTTTTAGAAAGCTGAAATGCTGACAACCACATATCTACTACTCAGTCACATGTAAAATGAGGGATTAGATTGGTTCAATCTCGGAGATTGAACCAATCTTTGTACCCATCAAAGAACAGTTGACTGAGTACTACGAGTAAGGATTGTATGATGATGGAAACGGCCGTCTCCCCTGAAACACCCCACCCATTTCTCAGCTCCCCCCACCGCACAATACTGGCACTGTCTGTCCCAGTTCTCCTCTCCCTCATCGCCGAACCCCTGACCGGCTTAATTGACACGGCATTTATTGCCGATTTAGGCGCTGTGTCATTGGCTGCACTAGGCGTTGGCACAGCCGCCCTCTCCAGCGTTTTCTGGATTTTCAACTTTTTGGGCATTGGCACACAAACTGAGGTAGCCAAAGCATCCGGCTCTAACCAGAGTGAACAGGCAAGCCGGACAACCGGGCTGGCCTTGTTGTTAAGCATGGGGTTTGGCATCGGTATTATTGTGCTGGGCATGGTGCTGGCTCCGGCAGCAGCACGCGCTTTGGGGGCAGAAGGAGCCGTATTGGCAGATGCTGTTGTTTATATGCGCCTACGACTGTTTGGCGCACCTGCTGTTTTGGTCGTATTAACTGCATTTGGCGCAATGCGGGGTTTGCAGGACATGCGCACCCCCATGTTAATTGCGTTGGTGGTCAATGCCATCAACATTGGGCTGGATGCGCTGCTTATTCCTGGATGGGGGCCGTTTCCAGAATTGGGTGTGGCCGGAGCGGCCCTGGCCAGTGCATTGGCGCAGTGGGTGGGGGCTGCCTGGGCATTAACGGCCGTTATCCGCCGGTTAGGGTGGCCGCAGCAGTTAAAATGGCAAGAAGCAGGCCGTTTGTTACAAGTAGGCGGCGACTTGTTTGTTCGCACAGGTATGTTGACCCTGTTTTTGCTCATCACAACCCGCGTGGCTACCCAGGCCAGCGCAGAAGCTGGGGCCGCACATCAAGCCATTCGCCAATTTTGGACTTTTGCCGCGCTGGGACTGGATGCGCTGGCCATTACGGCGCAAAGTTTAGTTGGGTACTTTATGGGGTTAAAGCGGGTAGATGCGGCCAAACAGGTGGCCTGGGTAGGTGTTGTGTGGAGTGTGGCGCTGGGGGTGCTCATTAGCGTGGTCATGTGGGGCGGTCGTGCGTGGTTTATTGATTTGTTTGTACCAGACACGGCCGTTTCCGTGTTTATCCCGGCGTGGTGGGCAGCACTGCTCATGCAGCCTGTCAATGCACTGGCTTTTTTAACAGATGGCATTCATTGGGGCACTGGCGATTTTCGCTTTTTGCGTAATGGCATGACGGCCGTTTCTCTTTTTTCTGCAGCCCTTTTACTGCTCATTAATACCCAAAGCCCGCACGCACTCACATGGGTTTGGGTGGTAACGGCCGTTTGGATTGCACTGCGGGCTGTATTGGGGGTCACACGGGTTTGGCCGGGTATTGGCCGGTCGCCATTCAAGGAATTGTCACCAGCCGGGTATGCTGACAGCTAGAAGGACGCGAAGAATCAAAAAAATAAAGGCTGTTCTTTGCGCTCTTGGCGGCCTTTGCGGTTGGAAAACTCAAATATCAACAGAACCCAGTCAACTTGTCAGCAAAGCGTGCCGGAATCGTCAATCGCCTGCTCAATTTCAGCCAGCACATCGGCCGGGGGGATAGCTATAAAACCGGGTACGCCTGTTTTTTTGTAGTCGGCAATGGTTTGGGCAGCGTCGGCTTCATCGCAGTGACAGCCAATTTCAGCAGTCCAGTAAAGAAGACCTTTTTCTGTGTCTAGCCGCAAACCAGAAACGGCCGTTTTATCCGTCTCGTCATTCAACCACATCCAGGAAACTGGTTGTTTCGACATCATATCTCCTTCACCAAAGGTGTTACTTGTAAACCGATTCCTTCAACTCGGCAATGTAGGGCAGCGTGCGGTGGCGGTCGGCATAATCCAGACCGTACCCCACTACCCACACATCTGGAATATCAAAGCCCAAATAATCGATGGGCACACCAATGTTCGGGCGTTTCTTACGCACCAGTGTGCAGGTGCGCAAAGAAGCCGGATTGCGGGTTTTTAGCGTGTTGTAGAGGTAACTCAACGTTTTACCGGTATCTACAATATCTTCAACCAAAATAACATGCTGGTTGACAATGGGTTCCCGCAAGTCAAGCACAATGCGTACCTGGCCGGAAACGGCCGTTTTCCCATAACTCGACACCGACATAAAATCCACAATATGGGGCACAGTCAAATGGCGCACCAAATCTGCCAGAAAAATAAACGCCCCCCGCAGCACACCAACCATAATCACCTGCTCCGCATCGGCATAATCCAACGAAATTTGATGCGCCAGCACCTTTACATGCGCCTGAATCGTATCCTCCGGCACAAGAATACGGGCTAAATCAGGGTGAATTTTATTGTCCATTTCCATCCTTCTTGTTTTTCTCACGGCTTGGTAACCGTTCATTCACAACGTAATTGGCCGCAACATCGGCCAACCTGCTCAACTGCTCCCGATAAATTTTTCGGGTAATGGGCGGGTTAAACACTTTTTCCAAAAAGCCACGAACGCCGCCACTCGTCCGGGCTGTTGTAGTAATGGTAACACGACTGTGACGCGCATTGTCCATTGGCTCTATGTGAAACCATGTTTTGACCCCTGCTTGTGGGTCTTCTTCTACTAATATATGTCCGGGTTCCGGTTCGCTTACCACCATGTGATATTGGAACACAGCCCCGAAGACATTCATTGCGACCGATAATTCTGTGCCTGCCCCCTGCCCGCCTTTTCGTACAGTTAACCCGGTAAAGTAACGGGGTGGCAAAATGGCAGGGTGGCCGTCGTTGTAATCGGCAATGATTCGGTAAACCAGATCGGCAGGCGCGTGGATAACGGCCGTTTCCGATACCGTATAAGTAGACACAACAAATTCCCCTTACAA
>CAZRIB010000319.1:0-5013 GCA_964600035.1 uncultured Ardenticatenaceae bacterium
GTTATTGGTAATCAAGTATTTATGAGATTATCACCCTGTGACCCTGTTATTTTGTTATGCCTCCCACTCTTTTAGCCATGTGCCGCTGTGGGCGGCCAGTTTGGCAACGGCCGTATACGCTACCTGCCGAAAAACGGGGGAAACTCGATTTAATGCCTCTTCTGGACTGACCCATTTGCGTTTGCGGTCTTTTTCATAGCTTTTGGCTTTGCCTGTGACCTGTGCCAGATAAAAGGTGAAGTGGTCTGTACGGCCGTTGCGGGGAATTTCCATTTTTGCCACTTTGGGGCCAGTGACCACTTTATACCCACTTTCTTCTGCACATTCCCTCGCGGCGGCTTCCCGCTTACTCTCACCCGGGTCAACCGTACCCACCGGAAAAATCCACGTGTTTGGGTTAACACGAGCGGTAATCATTAACAGTTCAACCTGCCCTTTTTTGTTAACGCGGCAGGGAACAACACCAGCTTTATCTTTTTTCTCTGTTTTTTTCGTTGCCATGTGCCTAATATAAACCATAAAAAAAATTGATGTAAAGAATACCTATTCTTTGAGGTTTACTCAATACCGGAAAACGGCCGTTTTTACGGATTGCTTTTTGTTATCTCCATCAACAGCGCCCGCCCCTGTTTGCCAACGGCCGTTACCAGCCCCATCTTGCGCAGCGTATAACTCATCTGTTGGGCCAACGCCGGACGGCAGCCAGCGGCATGCGCCAACGCCTTGTTTGTAAACGTAGACGGCAGGCCATCCGGCAGAAGCTGCAAATAATCATCAGGCATATGCAGGCAAAGCGTGTCGGCTACTTGCAGCAGCAGCCGGTCTGCCAGACTCCAGCCGCGCCGCCGCCAACTGCCCTGCCCATCGTTGCGCCAAATTTCTTCTTCGTGAGTCAGCGCCACACAAATGGTCAGGTTTGGATGGGGCAGCCACATCGTCAGCCGTGCCAATTCCCGGAAAATGTCAACAAATTGGCCGCGTTTTGGCGATTTGCGGCGGCTGACAGGTGTGCCATCTGCCTCCTGGCGCACAATCCATTTGGCCTGGGGAATGGGGTGAATAATGGTGACGGGGTGATTGGGCAGCAGGGTGGCTAATTTTTGCCGCATGGCGTACAGATGGCGGGTTTGAATTTCGATGAGTTGGTCGCCGCGTACAATGTCGATGACACGGCCGTCTACTTTCACTTCAAACTGGTCACCGTCACGGCCGTACCACTGTTTTAGCGCGGCATGAAGCGACTTTTCGGCCAATGTGCCGATGTGGGGCGATGGGCGGGAAGCTTTGTTTTTCATGGAATAGATAATTGGGTACTGGGTATTAGAGATTGGGGACTATGACGCGGAAAATGGCATACAGGTTTAAGACGAACATTGCCAGTCCCAGCCCCAAAGGGAGCAGTTGGTAGACCACAGGCCAGCGGCGGGCAAACGGCCGTAACCACACACCCAGCCCCACAGCCATTCCCAACCCAATGGGAATGAGCGCAGGGAAGAGATACCGCCCCTGGTGCTGGACAAAAGTGAGGTTGTAGCCCAAGTGCAAGCCAAAAGTCAGCACAGCCACGCCTGCCAGAATGATGAGCGGTACGGCCGTTTCGCGTAAATGCCGTTGTTGCCAAAAAGCCACCAGCAGTCCCAGGCCAGCCGCCGCCATGAGCAGTGCCAACAGAGGGTACAGCCAGCGCGGGTGCAGCATGGGCAGCGCCATCCAGCCAAACTGCCCCCAAAAACTGTGAAAAGTGGTGGTCACAAATTGCCGCACTGTTTCTGCCAGACCAAATTGAGTAATCCACTCACTGGTGCGGGGTTGTCCCACCACCACGGCATCATGGGCGGCTTTGCCCAGCACATCCATGCCCCCGTAGATGAGGACGTTGCGTACCCACCACAGCGCGCCCAGGCCAAAAGCAGGCAGGGCAATGTACAGACCATGCCGCCAGAGGGTGCGCCACTGCCCCCAGTACATCCAGATGCCGGTAACGCCTACAACCAACGCCAACGGGTAATTTGTGCCTTTGGTGAGGAAGCCCAACCCAAGCAGGATGCCCAGAGAAACGGCCGTTTTGGGGGTTGGGTGCTGGCTGTATTGCAGCAGCAGGTAGATGGTGGCGGCAATGAGCAGTTCGGCCAGGGCATCGTTGTTGAGGGAGGCCATGATGGCGAGGTGTTGGGGAAGCAGGGCGATGAAAACGGCCGTTGTTTGGGCTTTCCAAAGCTGGTTTGGCCAAAGAGAGACGGCCGTTCCGTATGCCAAAATGACCACGCCCGCCCCCAGCAGCAGCGAAAAGAGGCGCATAGCCGCCAGCGAGCCGCCAGTTAGCCAGTAAACAGGTGTTTGCAGCAGGTAATAGAGGGGTGGCTGCCAATCTTCGTAGGTAATTTTGCCAATGTCATAAGCTGGTGAAAAGCCGCTGCTGACGGCGGCATTTTTGTATGCTTCATCATAGTCGCTTTGGGTCATGGTGGGCAGACGGCCGTTTGCCAGTTGGCGCACATAGTTGTAATGTGCCGGTTCGTCCGGCGCCTGCCATGCCGGTGTTTTGAGGGCGTACAGGCCACCCAAAATAAAGTAGGCGAACAAAATGAGGATGAATGGACTGTGTTTACGCATGGCGCAATCATAGCGGAAACGGCCGTTTCGTGCCTGTTGTCCGTATTCCGTATTCCGTTGTCCGTATTCCGATTACGGTTCACGGCACACGGCTTACGGCTTACGGCTCACGGCTCACGGCTCACGGCCCACGGTTTGCAACTTGTCCACAGAACAATACAATCCCCAAACAGTTTAATCATCAATCACTGCGTGTTGAGTATTCCTCTATGAAACGTTTTCGCATTATTGGCTTTTTAGCAATTGTTTTTGTGCCGTTGACCCTGCTTTTGTGGCAGCGGCCAGATGTTCGTGGCTGGGTGCAGCCAACGGCCGTTTTGCCAACCCGCGTGCCGACGGCGGCCGTGACGACAGCAGTGGTCAGTATGGCGGCATCGCCAACGGCCGTTCCTACGCTGCCCCCCACATTAACTAAACAAGCGCCGCCTGTGCCAACCAGCACACCCACACAAACGGCTGAGGCCACAGCAACAGCCATACCGCCTACGCCAACACTGCCGCCTACCAATACCCCCATCCCGCCCACAGAAACACCCGCACCCACGGCAACGGCCGTTTCTGTTTTGGGTGAGCCATGCCCAGACCCCGCGCCGCTTAAACCGCTTTATAACAGTTACTATCTTTCGCCAACGTTTTGGCCTAAACCAAACACTGCTTTGATGACGCCCCATTTTTGGCTGTCAAAACCATTGCCGGGTGGTGGCCGCTATTTAATTAACCAGACTTTTCCCTATGGTTCAGATGGGAACGGCCGTTACCTGCTGCACAACGGCGTCGATACCGCCGGACAGCTGGGTACACCCGTTTTGGCCGCCGCCGACGGCACAGTTGTTGTCGCCCAGGCAGACACAAACCGTGCGTTTGGCTGGCGCTGCGACTGGTACGGGCATGTCGTCATCATTGAACTGGATGAACAGTGGCAAATGCAGCCTGTCTATTTGCTTTATGGCCATGTGCTGAACATCCAGGTAAAGCCGGGCGAGCATGTCAAGCAGGGGCAGCCAGTGGCCGAAGTAGGTGTGGGCGGTGCAGCAACCGCGTCCCATTTACATTTTGAAGTGCGTGTGGGCGGCATGAGTGGCAATGACACCCGCAATCCGATGTTGTGGGTTTATCCTGGCAGTACACGCGGCGTCATTGCCGGCAGGCTGGTTGACCCGGAAGGACGACCCTGGCAAGGCGTGACGGTGACGCTGATTCCGCAGGTGGACAATCCGGAGTACATAAATAGTTACACGTATATGTATGACCCCATGCAGCGCGTGAACCCGAATCCGGATGAAGGCTGGGCGGAGAATTTTGTTTTTTCTGACGTGGAGCCGGGGGATTATGTGGTGTATACCAAATTGCAGGGCAATGAGTACCGGGTTCCGGTAACGGTGAGGGCAGGTGACATTAGCCCGGTAGAGATTGTGACTGCGCCTTACCAGGGTGGGGAGTAACGGCCGTTATGTTGTTTGTGGACAATCAGGGCATCACTGACCCAAAGGTGAATCTGGCGCTGGAGGAGCATTTGCTGCGCAATGTGGCCGTTGATGTGCCGCTGCTGCTGTTGTATGTAAATGCGCCGTCGGTGATAATCGGCCGTAACCAAAACGTGGTGGAAGAGGTTGACCCTTTTTTTGTGCGCGAACAGGGCATTCAGGTAGTACGGCGATTGTCTGGTGGTGGGGCGGTGTACCATGATCTGGGCAATTTGAATTTTAGTTTTATTGTGCCGGGACAGCGAGATTTGCACAATTATGCCCGTTTTTTGGAGCCGGTGATTGGGGTGCTGCGTGAATTGGGTCTGCAAGCCGAACTGCGTGACAAGAGTGCCATTTTTGCCAATGGCAAAAAGGTGTCTGGTAATGCGCAGTTTTCGGCCAGACAGCGGATGCTTAGTCATGGCACGCTGCTGTTTCGTTCTAATTTGGATCATTTGCGGCGGGCGATTCGGCCACGGCCGTTAACAGTGCAGTCCAGAGCTGTGCAATCACGACGGGCGCATGTGGCTAACATTTATGACTTGCTGCCGCAGAAGATGGATATGGCGGCGTTTCGTCAACATTTGCTAACCGGGTTGTTTGGCGGCGCGGAAATGGCACAGTATGTTTTGACGGCCGATGATTGGGCGCAGGTGGATGCGTTGGTGGCCTCGCGGTACAGCCAATGGGCATGGAATGTGGGGCGGTCGCCGAAGTTTGAGGTGGTGCGGCAGGGGGAAACGGCCGTTGGCCCCATTCATGCCTATATTACGGTGAGCAAAGGCTGCATTGAGGCCATTCAGTTACAGGCCAGCATGTTGGCAGAAACGGCCGTGTTGGAAAAAATGCTTGTTGGCTGCCGCTATGAACCGGATGCGTTAACGGCCGTGCTTACCAAGGCCAACCTTCCCCCATCCCTCCCGCCAGAAACCCT
>CAZRIB010000320.1:0-5012 GCA_964600035.1 uncultured Ardenticatenaceae bacterium
TGCCAGAAGATATGTTTGAGCTTGAAGATGTGGCCGACGAAGATGGCATCATCGATTGCCCCTTCCTGCCTCTGCGTGACATTGTTCTGTATCCCAACATGGTCATGCCCTTGTTTGTTGGCAGACCGCGCTCGTTAACGGCCGTTAAAACCTGTGTGCAAAATGGCGAGCCGCTCATTGTGGCCGCCCAAAAAGACAGCGCCATCGCCAGACCATCTGCCGACGACATTTACACAGTTGGCACAGAAGTTTCCATTGGCAAACTGCTCCGCATGCCCGATGACAGCTCTACCGCCCTGGTTCAAGGACGGCGGCGTATCCAGATTTTGGAATTTACCCAGTGGGAACCATACATCCGCGTGCGTGGACGCATTATTCATGAGCCTATGGATTGGGACAGGGACACAGAAGCGATGATGCGGGCGGTTATTACCCTGTTTGAGCGTGTCACCGACCTGAACCACACCATTTCAGACGAAGCCTACACCTTTGCCATTAACATTGACGACCCCGGCTGGCTGGCCGATTTTATTGCCTCATCCCTAACCATTCCGTTGGAAAAGCGGCAGGAGATTTTGGAGACCATTGAACCGGCCGTTCGCCTGCAAAAAATTAGCACGCTGCTGGCACATGAGCTGGAAATGTTGGAGTTGGAAGACCAAATCCACATGCGTGTGCAGGAAGAAATGGACAAGTCCCAGCGCGAACATTTTTTGCGGGAACAAATGCGGGTTATTCAAGGGGAGTTGGGCGAATCGGATGTGTTTGCTCAGGAAATGAGCGAACTGCAAGAAATGGTGGCGAAAAAGGAACTGCCTGCTGAAGTGCGCGCCAAAGTGGAAAAGGAGATGTCCCGATTGGCCGCCATGCCGCCCATGTCGCCGGAAGTTGGCGTGATTCGTACTTATCTTGACTGGGTGTTGGGGCTGCCCTGGGTGGAACGTTCTGAAGACAATATGGATGTGGCACATGCGGCAAAAGTGTTGGATGAAGACCATTATGGCCTGGAAAAGGTGAAAGACCGCATTTTGGAATATATTGCGGTTAAGAAGATTGCGCCGCCTTCTTTACGCAGTCCTATTTTGTGTTTTGTGGGGCCGCCGGGAACGGGTAAGACGAGTATCGGCCGTTCCATTGCCCGCGCGTTGGGGCGTGAGTTTGTGCGCATTAGCCTGGGCGGTGTGCGTGATGAAGCAGAAATACGGGGTCACCGGCGCACGTATATTGGGGCTTTGCCGGGCCGGATTATTCAGGCCATGCGCCGTGCCGGTACGATAAACCCGCTTTTTATGCTGGATGAGATTGATAAGCTGGGGCAAGATTTTCGGGGCGATCCGGCGGCGGCTTTGCTGGAGGTGCTTGACCCGGAACAAAATAATTCTTTTGCCGATCACTATCTGGATTTGGATTATGATTTGTCGCAAATTTTGTTTGTGACGACGGCTAATTTTTTGGACACGATTCCCCCTGCTTTGTTGGACAGAATGGAGGTGATTCATTTTTCCAGCTATCTGGAAGAGGAGAAGCTGGAGATTTGCCGTAATTTTTTGCTGCCCAAGCAGTTGGAACAGCATGGGTTGGGTAAATTGCGGATTCGCTTTGATGATGAGGCGTTGAAGCGGGTGGTTCGGGAATATACGCGGGAAGCCGGGGTGCGTAATCTTGAGCGTGAGCTGGCGAATGTTGCCCGTAAGGTGGCGCGGCAGGTGGCGGAAGAGAAGCCTTTTCCGAAACGGATAACGCCTCGTCGTGTGGAGGAGTTGTTGGGGCCGCCGCGTTTTTCGCAGGAGGCGCTTCAGGAGCAGGATGAGGTGGGTATTGCGACGGGCGTGGCGTGGACGGCCGTTGGCGGTGATATTTTGTTTATTGAAGTGAATTTAATGCCGGGTAAAGGCAGTTTGATGCTGACAGGTCAGTTAGGGGATGTGATGCAGGAGAGCGCACAGGCGGCATTGACCTATACCCGCAGTCAATGTGAAGTGCTTGGTTTGGATAAAGATATTTTTGAAAAGACGGATATTCACATTCACGTGCCGGAGGGGGCTGTGCCCAAAGATGGCCCGTCGGCGGGTGTGTCTATTGCCACTGCGCTGATTTCGGCGTTTACGGAGCGGGCTGTGCGCCGGGATGTGGCGATGACGGGTGAGATTACACTGCGTGGCCGGGTGCTGCCGGTTGGCGGTATCCGTGAAAAGGCGCTGGCTGCCCGCCGGGCTGGTGTGACAACGTTTGTGCTGCCGCGCAAAAATGAACCTGATTTGCAGGAGATTCCGGAGCGGCTGCGTGAGGATGTGAAGTTTGTGTTGGTGGATAGAATGCATGAGGTTTTGGATGCGGCGCTGGTCGCTGGGAAACGGCCGTCTCCCGTTCGCAAACGGTCACAATCCACCACCATGCCCCACGTGCCGCCCCAAAATTTACCCCCCTCTTAAAAAGAAAACGGGTTATTTGTTATGGGTTATCTGCGTTGAGAGCAATAACCCGCTGGTGGCGCGGTGAGGACACCGGCCACAGCTAGAGGCGCAATAACCAATAACAAATAACCCAATCTCCCAATCTCCCAATCTCTACTCTCTAATTCTCCAATTCCACCCAGGGATACGGCGTTACCGGTGTAATGCCATAATACAACTCCACAATCCGCCGGAAAATAGGAGCCGCCACTTCTGAACCTTCACCGGCATTTTCAGCAATGACGGCAATGGCAATCTCCGGTTCGGTGATGGTTGTGCCATCTGCCAGTGTGTAGGGCGCGGCAGGGGCGTACCCGGCGAACCATGCGTGGGAATTGCGCGGCGGGTCTTCGGCCGTGCCTGTTTTGCCGGCCACACGCACGGGCAAGCCGACAAATTGGTATGCGGCCGTACCGTTGTTTTGGTCGTTGGCAACTTTGTACATGCTGTCTTGAATGACGGCCAAATATTCCGGCGAAATGGGCAGTTGTCCGATAATTTCAACCGGCCACGGCTCTTCCGGCGCGCCAGCCCCAGCCCCAATGCGGTCGATAAGGGTGGGGCGGTAGAGTGTGCCGCCATTGGCAACGGCCGCAACCATATTCGCCATTTGCAGCGGCGTTACCTGCACAAATCCCTGACCAATTGCCATGTTTACGGCATCACCTCTGGCCCAGCCTTCCCCGGTGTTAGCCAATTTCCATTCCGGCGTGGGAATTAGCCCGGCCGCTTCTGGAATCTGGATGCCGGTTTCTTGCCCCAGTCCAAAGCTCATGGCCGTTTCCGGCAAGAAATTGGGGTCAAATTCATCCAGGTTGTAGCCAGCATCATAAAAACAGGAATTGCAGGAGACGACGAGTGCCTGCCGGATGGAGATTGTGCCATGCCCGCCTTCTTTCCAATCTTTTTTCACGAAGGCATCGCCAAGGCGCGACCATGTGCCGGTGGAGGTGTAGAGGGTGTCTGGTGTGTAGAGGCCGCTGTTGAGGGCGGCGGCCAGGGTGACGATTTTGAAGAGGGAGCCGGATGGGTAGGCGCCCTGCGTGGCGCGGTTGAGTAACGGCCGTTGCGGGTTACTCAGCACCTGCCCCAACGCCACGGCCGATTCCGGCCGAAACGGGTCAAATACCACCGGATTAAACGACGGGTAGCTCGCCATCGCCCGAACCTGCCCCGTATTCACATCCAGCACCACAACCGCTCCGGCATTCGTGTCCGGGTAAGTTTCAATGGCCTCTGCCAGTGCCTGCTCCACAGCCGCCTGAAAATCACGGTCGATGGTGGTATACAGGCTGCGGGCTTGCAAAGACGGCTTCTCCTGAATTGTGTCCAGATATTCTCCACTGGGGCCAACCAGCGACAAAATGCCGCCGCGTTCGCCATTCAGATAATCCTCTCCCCAAAACTCCAGACCGGCGACGCCTACCTGTTCATCACCCCGGTAGCCTTGCGCTTTGTAAGCGTCTAGCTGTTCGGCAGATATGTAGCCGGTATAGCCGACAATGTGGGCGGCAATGCCTTCTGGCGTGTACAGGCGGGATAGACGGGTGCGCGGTTCGGCCAGTCCTTTGCCAAAGAAGGGCTGCAAGGCCAGGCTGTAGGCCTGCATCCGCTCTTCGACGATGTCGCCAATGGGGACGTACCAGTCGGGCAGGGCGCTGGCGTACATGGCTTGTATCTCTTCCGGCGGCTTTTGCAGGACTTCGCTCAGCACGGTGAGCAGGGCTTCTTCATCTTCAATTTGGCCGGGAATGATGCCCAGGCTGATAATGGTTCCCTGGTAGGCGAGTGCTCCGCCGTGAATGTCGTAGATGTTGCCGCGGGAGGGGATGCGGTATTCCAGGTAGAGGTTGTTGCCGCCGCTGAGTTCGGGCAGGATGAGGCTTTCGTCCCACAGAATGCCCCAGCGGCCTTCGTTGAAGATGAAGGGGATGTCGATGTCGCGGGTGATGGGGCCGACAACGGCCGTTTCCCATGTAACCCGCACGCGCATAGAAGCCTGATTGCCTTGTTGGTTCAGTGCCTGCGGCTGACCAATCACCTGCTGCACGGCCGCCGCCGCCATAATTTCTTCATACCGCTTCACAAAAGATTGGCTGTCTACAACTGCTTGTACTTGCGGCGCTAACAAGCTGTACATGCCCAGATAATCTTTTGCTTCCCAGGCGTTGATAAATGCCCGGCCAATGCCTCCGGCATCTTCTACGATGGGTTCCGGTGTGGGAGGCGGCGGGTCTGTTGGCAAAGCGGTAGGGGTGACCAGCGTGTAGTTATCTTCTGGCAGGGGCAGGGTATTGCTGCTGCATGCCGCCAGAACAAATAACAACAGCCAGAGTATGATTTGTCGTAATTTGGGTTTCTGCGAGCTTTTCATAAAGATGGGATTATAACGCAGACGAGGGGTGGAAGTGAAAACGGCCGTTTCTTTACACCAACCCTTAATAATTTCCGCCTTGTTTCCCTGCAAAAAAAACAGGTACTAGTACCCCCGCTCATGACCGATGACCATGACTCCACCATTACCTTTGAATCCCGCCATGTGGAAGCAGATTTGAGCTG
>CAZRIB010000321.1:0-4985 GCA_964600035.1 uncultured Ardenticatenaceae bacterium
AGACCGGCGGTTTGCCAATTTTGGCGCGATGATTCCGGTGATGGCGCAGGCGGCGCTGGCAGTGATCCGTAAGCAGTGAGCACTGTTCAGAGCGGATGGCGGTGGCAATTTCTGTCGCCCGTCTGACGATTATGGGAAATGCCGGGTATACGTCGCCAATAGATCAGCCGGAACAGGTAACGGCCGTGCTAAAAAAGTATCTGACCTCTGTTTGAGTTTATTGAAAAAACCGCAAAGCACGTAAAGAGCACAAAGAAATACCAGAGAAAAAATTTGTGAAATTTGTGGCTTTGTTCGGAGCAGTCAATAGTCACTTCCAATTCAATCGGTACTTTGGTACTTCAACAGTGCAGCATTTGGAACAATTTCGCCACACATTTGGAACAATTACAATCAATGCGCCATGATATGCTGGCAGCATGGTGCAATACCGCATTCTGGTAGTAGACGACGAACCCAAAGTAGCCTTTTTCTTTCAGAAGCATCTGGAAATGATTTCAGATACGCACCTGGTGACCAGCGTCAATTCCGGGCAGGAAGCGTTGGCAGAAATTCAGAAGCACGACTATGCGCTGATGATTACCGACTTGCGGATGCCGGACATAAACGGCCTGGAATTAATTCGTCGGGTTCGCCGCATTTCTCCCCAAACCCAAACCATTCTGGTAACAGCTTACGGCTCCAAAAATGTATGGCAGAAAGCAGAGCATCTGCATGTTTTCCGCGCCTTGTCCAAACCGTTGAAGGTAGACAAATTGATTAGCGCCGTGCGCGAAGCGTTGGCCGGCAATGCTGCAAATTCGGCCGATGTGGTGGCGGTATCTGGCGACCATCTGGAAAACGTCGCCAGGCGCATCAAGACATTGCAGGTGGATGTGGGAGCGCACGCCGTTATTTTGGCAGACACAACCGGTCACGTCGTATCCCGGTCAGGCACTGTTTCCCGACTGGATGCTGCTTCTGTGCTGGCGTTGCTGGGCGGGGCAATGGCCGTAGCCGGTGAATTAACCGATTACTTACAATACACCAGTGATGCCCGTCTGACTTATTATGAAGGGCCTCCCTACGATTTGTATGCTGTTGCTATCAATAAACATTTTTTTCTGGCGCTCTTTTTTGATCGGCGGCAGGAAACGCAAGCTGCCAGCCGCATTGGCACTGTCTGGCTTTATGCCCGCCGCGCTGTGACGGAAATACGCGCCTTGCTGCAGCAATCCAGACAAGCAAGACAAGCAGAGGAGATGAGTTTGGATAAAAAATTCACTGTTTCTCTGGAAGGTCAACTGGATGATTTGTTTGGCAGCTCGTCGGCTGCCGCATCGCAGCCAAAATCGCAGCCGAAACTGCAGGCCAAACCGGCGAATCAATCAACTGTCGCTACCACGCTGCCGCAAAAAGTAGAATCCTTGTTAAGACAGGTGATGCAGCAACCTTACGTGCACCTTACGTATGATCTGTCTGTTTTACCGGCTGTGTTGCCGTCCAAACAAGCCAGCATCCTTCTCAAGGTGATGCGCTGCTGTCTAAAAGAAGCGGTCCGGCAAAAGCGGGAAATTAACCTTTCGGTGCAATTCGGCCGAAAAAAAGACGCGCTGCACGGTCGTATCCATTACACACGCCTTATCGCCAGTCTGGCATACAACAAGGAATTTCAAGAAGTGCAGCACGCCTTTCAAATCAATGACGGCAAATTTAATATTCGCGTCTTGCCTGGCGATGAAACAGAAATTTTTTTTGTTCTACCTTTGCCTGAGTGATTGGTTATGTTTGTTAACTGGAAATTACGGGAACTACAGGTCAAACTGGTTTATTACGGGCCGCCGTTGAGCGGCAAAACCACCAATCTGGAACAGATCCACCAGCGCGTGCCGCCCTCCCGGCGCAGCGACCTGGTTTCTGTTAAAACGCGTAAGGATCGCACCCTTTTCTTTGATTTTATGCAGATGGAGTTGAACGAAATTAACGGATTACGGCCCAAGTTTAAACTTTATACTGTTCCCGGGCAGGTTTACTATGCTTCTACCCGCAAGCTGGTGCTTAAAGATGTAGATGGTCTCATATTTGTCGCCGATTCCTCTGTGAAGCGCCTGGCTGTCAACCGTAAGGCGATCAATGATATGTGGCAGCAGCTAAAAGAATTGGGACGTTCACCACAAAATATACCCTTTGTCCTGCAATGCAACAAGCAGGATTTGCCGGATGCCGTGCCGGCTGATTTACTGGCTCGTTTTTTGCGCGTAGAACAGGCGCCTGTTTTTCCAGCTACGGCCGTGCAAGGCATTAACGTCACAGAAACCCTGAGAAGCGCTATTTCGCAGGTAATTTCCCGCCTGTAATCAGGCAAAATAATGGAGTGGTATGAACACAGCAGCGTTACATGATTTACCGTTAAGTTTTAATGAAGCGCAGCGGCAGCAAATTGACAATTGTTTGCTGCGGCTGGCCGACCAGATGGGCGCGCCGTTGGTCATGCTGACCGATATAAGCGGCCGGTTAATTTTATATCGCGGCCGCCTGCCGGCCGAAAAAAGCACGGGGCTGGCTGCCCTTGCTTCCGCCGGTTTTGCCGCCGCTCAGGAGATTGCCGGTTTTTTGGGGTTGAAAAGCGGTTTTCGCCAGCAGCTTCTGGAAGGCAAACTGGCCGATTTGTACATCATGGGTGTGGGGCCGGAATTGCTGCTGATTATGGTTTATACCAGACGAACCACCCTGGGTATGGCGCGTCTGTTTGGGGAACAGGCGCAAACAGAACTGCTGCAATTGGCCCAGGCAGCGGCTAAAGAGCGGGACAAAATGGCAGAGGAAGCCAAAAATCGTCAGGTGGAAGCTGGTTTTGGCAGTGAATTATCTCGTCAACTGGATGAACTGTTTGCCGGGGATGATACCGGAATGGTGTGAGTTATGCTAACCAATCCTTCACTTTCCCCTGTCGCGCGGGCATTGGCACAAAAAATGACTGCGCTTAATGACCACGAGAACGTAGACCTGGCCGTTCTGGCTACAGAAGACGGTCTGGTAATTAATGCAGGCAAGGCTGCTACCCATAAATTGGCTGCCGCAGCCGGATTTACTTTGGCTCTGTCGCGGCAGGTGTCTGTTTTGCTGGGCCTGACAGAAAGCCGGGAAATAACGATGGAAATGGCAGACGGCCGTTTCCTGGTCTGCGTTCCCTTTTCGGCCGGATTTTCCCGACTGGTTCTGGCTGTTATTTTTCACGAAAAACGCAGTTACAGGCGGCTGCTTCGGCAAACGGCGGCTGCACTGCAGCAAACGCTGGAGGATTTTTGATGGCTATTCAGGGAGAGTTGCGCGATTTTAGTCTGCCTGCACTGGTGCAATTCGTCATGCATGAAAGCGCCGCCGCGCGGGTTACAGTGCACCGCGGTGCAGAAACAGCGCACCTTTTTCTGGCAGATAACCAATTGCAGCACGCTGTGTTGCAGAACGGCACGGACGATAACAATATCCACAGTGGTGAGGAGGTGGTTTATGAAATTTTGGCCTGGCAGGACGGACTGTTCACAGTAGACATGGATGTACTGCCGCCAACTCAATCCATTAAGCAAAGCTGGGATTATTTATTAATGGAAGGGCTGCGTCGCCTGGATGAAGCCGGGCAGCCGCCTCCAACGGCGGACGACGTGCCGACCGAGGATTTACAGGACGTTTTTTCAGAACTTTCAAGCACCGATACGGCCGTTATTACAGAAATAATGGCCCGATACAAGGAGAATGATGATATGGCAACCAAAAGTGAACAATTACGCAGCATCTTGAACAATACAGTTAATAATTCTACAGACCTGACAGGAGCGGCTGTCGTCGATAACGATGGGTTACTGTTGTCTAGCGTGCTTAGCGGCGATTTGGACCAGAACCGGGTAGCGGCCGTTTCCGCTGGTCTTGTTAGCCTGGCTTCTCGCTCTGCGCAGCAGCTTCGGCAGGGAGACATTTCCCAAATCGTTATCCGGGCGGAAAATGGCAATATCATTGCCATGCGCGCCGGTGAAAAAGCTTCGTTGGTGGCACTTACCGGTACCAACGTCAATTTGGGGATGGTGTTCCTGGAGTGTAGTGATGCAGCCAATGAAATCAAGATGGTTTTGTAAAATTTTCTTGCTGGGTGTAGACGTTTAGGTGATGACAACCACTTTTTCCAGAGGCAATGGCAAACACAAGACCATTTCTAAGCGACTGTCATCTCTGAGATTGGTTACTGTTGAATAATGACTGCTCCGAAAAAGGCCATGAATTGCACGAATTTCATAAATTTTTCTCTTGTGTTTCTTTGCGCGCTTTGCGGTTTTTTCGGTAGGTTCAATAATAGAAAAAATACCTGTGGAGGTAAAAACGTATGACACAATTTGACATTATGGAAATGCGCCGCTATGGTGGCCTGGCAGATAAAGACGCCGCGTTGCTGGCTGAAATGCGGCCTGTGCTGGAAAAATACAAAGACCAGTTGGTGACAGCGTTTTATGAAAACCTGGATCAGTACGATCATCTGCGGCAGCTGCTGGATTCTGTAGAAGGGCGGCGGGAAATGCTCCGTAAACATCTGGCTGCCTGGCTGGTGAGTCTGGCCGGTGGCTCATATGAGCAAGCGTATCAGGATCGGCGTTACAAAATTGGTGTGCGGCACGTGGAAGTAGGGTTGGACCCACGCTGGGTTATCGGGGCCATATCTTTTTGTCGCGGGCAGATCAAGCCCATTATCGAGGCGGAATACAGTGACGCACCTGATGCGCTGGATCGTTACCTGGCGCTGGACAGGGTGATGGATCTGGACCTGAACATTATGTTGCAATCTTATGATGATCGGCGTATGGACATGTTTTTGGAAACAACGGGGTTTAGTAAGGCATTGTTTGAGTCTATGATTTCTTCTGCTGCTGACTAGTGCTCTGTTAACTAAATTTATTCATTTTTACAGGACACGGATTCACACAGATAAACACGGATAAGTCAGCTAAAAATCCGTGTCA
>CAZRIB010000322.1:0-4956 GCA_964600035.1 uncultured Ardenticatenaceae bacterium
AATCTACACATCCAAATTTCGCACTTCATTACTATGCGTCATAATAAACCGCTTGCGCGGCCCAACTTCACTGCCCATCAACATATCAAACGTACGATCCGCCGCCACAGCATCTTCAACCGTCACTTGCAGCAGCGTCCGCTCAGCCGGATTCATTGTCGTTTCCCACAACTGCTCGGCATTCATTTCACCTAAACCTTTATACCGCTGCAAGCTCACCTTTTTTCCTTCCAACTCCTTCATCAGCGCTTCTTGCTGTGCTTCCGTGTAGGTGTAGTGCATCTTTTTGCCTTCCTTCACGGCATACAACGGCGGCTGGGCAATGTACAGATGGCCGCCTTCAATCAACTGCGGCATGTAGCGGAAGAAGAAGGTCAGCAAAAGGGTACGGATATGGCTGCCGTCTACATCAGCATCGGTCATGATAATGATACGGCCGTAACGCAAATTCTCAATATCAAACGTTTCGCCAATCCCCGTTCCCAACGCCGAAATCATCGCCTTCACTTCATTATTTGCCAAAATCTTGTCCAGACGTGCCCGCTCCGTATTCAAAATTTTGCCTCGCAGCGGCAAAATCGCCTGAAAATGACGGTCGCGTCCCTGCTTGGCCGTGCCACCAGCCGAGTCACCCTCCACAATATACAACTCACATTTGGCAGGATCACGTTCAGAACAATCGGCCAGTTTGCCAGGCAAAGTCATGCTTTCCAACGCACTCTTGCGCATCACCAGCTCACGCGCCTTTCGTGCTGCCGCCCGTGCCCGCGAAGAGGTCAGACAGCGGTCCATAATCTTCTTGGCATCTCGCGGATTTTCTTCCAGAAACAGCGTCAGCGCATCGGCCGTTACCGATGCCACAATCCCCGAAACTTCCGCATTCATCAGTTTCACCTTCGTCTGGCTCTCAAACTGCGGATCAGGGTGCTTCACACTCACCACAACCGTCACACCTTCACGTGTGTCGTCACTGGAGAAATTATTATCCTTCTCCTTCAAAAAGTTGTTTTTGCGAGCGTAACTATTCACAACACGGGTCAACGCCGTACGCACACCCGTCAAATGGGTTCCGCCGTCCGGTGTATGAATCGTATTGGCAAACGCATACTCAGAAACAGCCACACCTTCGGTATATTGCAAAGCCACTTCCACTTCAATCCCGTCTACCTCAGCATGGGCATAGACTGGATCATGCAAGGCTTTGCGGTTGCGGTTCAAATAGCGCACAAACGACTTCACCCCACCCTCAAAATAGAAATTCATCTCCCGGGCAGGCGTAACGCGCTCATCCCGCAAACTCAAAAAGACACCGCTGGTGACAAACGCCATCTCCCGAAAACGGTTCAGCAATGTTTCATAGCGAAATTCAGCTTCTTCTTTGAAGATGGTCTCATCAAACTTAAACCGTGTCTGGGTTCCAGTCTGGTCACCCTTTTTCATAGGGGCAATCTTTTTCACAGGGGCCTGGGGAATACCGCGCTCATATCGTTGAAACCACACCCCTTTGTCACGCCAGACGGTTACTTCCATCCATTCAGACAGGGCATTTACGGCCGCAGCGCCCACACCATGCAAACCACCAGACACTTTGTAAGCGGAATCGTCAAATTTACCGCCAGCGTGCAGCGTGGTATGCACCAGTTCAAGTGCAGAGACTTTTTCTGTAGGATGCATGGCCACGGGAATCCCCACGCCATTGTCGCGGACAGACACGCTGTTATCGGCATGAAGCACGACGTCAATGCGGTCACATCGTCCGGCTAATGCTTCGTCAATGGAATTGTCTACGATTTCGTAAACCAGGTGATGCAGTGCTTTGGCATCTGTACCGCCGACATACATACCGGGACGGCGGCGCACAGCTTCCAGGCCTTTAAGCACCTGGATATTGTCAGCATCATAATGGGTGTTATTTGTACTTTTACTCACGGATTTTCCTCGTTTTACTCGTTCAGAATTTGGAGATTAGGGATTGGAGATTTACTGCTTTTGTAATTTTTTAGATATGTTTGGTGGGCGGTTCTGCTGGTTTTTGAAAAATAAAGGTGTGGCGATCTCGGTAAAAGATGAATGTTGCCAGGAGAAGTGCTGTGCTAACAAATGCGTGGGCAATGAGGCTAACGGCCGTTAACCAGGAACCATCATCAGCCAACAGCATCAAGGAATCCATCAACTGCCGGACAAGCACAATTACCAAAAAAAGTGATAGTGTGGGCAGCATAAAGGTTTGCACCAAATACAGGCTTTCTACAATGGATCTCAATAGGGAACGGCCGTTGAGCGTCAACCCATGTGGCGCAAAAAACCAATACAACACCACCCAGATAAGCAGCATCACCTGCACCGCTGCCCCTACAACCACCAAAGCCGGACTAAAAAGCCCCAAAATCACCAAAATTGGCAGGGTCACCAAATAAATAATGAAAGCCAACATCAAGAACAATATGATCAACACAAGCAGCTGCAGCCACAAAACAGGGGTCTTGGCCGCCGCTCTGCCTAACAAAACAAACCAGGGGGAACGGCTCTTAACGGCTTGTGCCAGCGTGTTCCAATAAAAAGCCGCCAGCAATAAGCCCAAAATAGTAAACAACACAAACAACCCCATTACCGTCCATATCGACTGCACTTCTATCGTCACTGCCCGCAGCGGTGTCGCTTCTGGCACAACAGCAGACATTAACGTGGGTACGCCCAACAAAGGCACACTTAACATGCCCCACAAATTGGTTGGCGCAATTGCATCGGCTGTAATTGGCCCCATATATTGGCTAAATACAGGATCCGCCGCCATTTGGGCAATTTGTGCCTTGAGCAGTGATGTAAAGCTCAAACGTGGCCCCAACCACAAAAAAAAGTCCAAAGCGACGGGTAAAAGTAGAAGCCAGTAATTTCTGGTTACGGTATCGAACCCGGCGCTTATGGACTGCCATACGGTGGGCAATGGCGCTTGTGTGGACTGATTTTTGGTCATCATGAGGCCGTAATTTTATCACATCTGTTCTACCGGCGCGAATGTTACGGCCGTCTGCAACTGGAGAAAAACGGGCTGCCATGAACGGGAAACGGCCGTTTCCTACCCCACTTCAAAACAGCAAAAAAACACAAATGGGAATACGGCAAATAGACAAGACCCGAAGGCCATATACCGTTTTCCGTCAAAATCCTCATAAGCACCGTACACGGATATCGGATTACTGAATACGGATACCGCCAACAAACAGGACTATTGTTATAAACAGAAAAGTAGACAACCAAACGCCCTTGTGATACTCTTAAACCGATTATCTATCTAGCATTGTAGTGGCGTATTAATCTCAGAGGTAAGCGATGGCAGACGAACCCAAAAAAGTCGTATGTATCGAAGACGAAACCGAAATGATTGAGTTAGTCAAACTCATCCTCAGTCGCAACAAATTTGAAGTTACCGGCGCAGTCGGTGGGCAAGAAGGATTGCAAAAAATAGCCGACATTAAGCCAGACCTTGTTTTACTCGACTTGATGATGCCAGAAATGGATGGGTGGGAAGTCTACCAAAAGATGAAAGCCTCCGAAGAAATGAGAGACATCCCCGTCATCGTAGTCACGGCCAAAGCACAAAGCATAGACCGTGTCTTGGGACTGCACATCGCCAGAGTAGACGATTACATCACCAAGCCCTTTGGCCCCCAAGAGTTACTTGACAGTGTTGAACGCGTAATTCGCAGCCGAACCAGCCAAAACGCAGTCTAACTATCTAACCTGTCATTAACCAATCACAAAACCCCAAACCCGCTCAGGCGGGTTTTTTATTTCTCCTGCAACTACCAAAGTTCTTTATGTAAACTGCAAAAAGAATTTTGATAAAAAGGCTCTCATTTCTTTGTGGTTTACTCAGGGAAAACGTGAGGATCATTGGCTTATTCATTCAAATTACTTTCCCGTTTTCACCTACCCCCTTGTATAACGAACAATTGCTGACAAAAAACAATTGCTTTAATAGCCCAGGTTCACTTATTCGCCATACCTTTGGTATACTTTAGCAGCACGCCAACAACCATAACCAACTTTTCAACCATCATATTGAGGTAACCTGTGCAAATTCGATTTTGGGGTGTTCGCGGCACCATACCTGTTCCCGGACCTGATACCGTCTCCGTTGGTGGCAACACCTCTTGCGTAGAAATTAACACCACAGACAAACAACTCATCATTTTGGATGCAGGCTCCGGCATTCTTCCATTGGGGAAGGATTTGTTAAAGCGTTTCCCAGACCGCATTATTGGCAACATCTTTATTAGCCACACACATTGGGATCATATTCAGGGATTTCCTTTCTTTACCCCTGTTTGGGGGAGAACAAACCGCTTTGTGCTGGTGGGACAAAAACGCATCGGTCAACATCTGGAAGAAATCATGGCTGGGCAATTTATAGAGCCTTACCTTCCATTTACGTATAAAACCCTGCCGGCGGATTTAATTGTGAAAGAGGTTGGCGATGGGGAAACCATGATAGTTGGCGATCATACGCGGGTAACTGTTGCCAATATGAATCATCCAGGCGGATGCCTGGGCTTTCGCATTGAAAGTGATGGCGTTGTATTTACCTATTGCAGTGATGTCGGTCATTATACCGATGGGTTTGATCCGGCCGTGTTGAAACTGGCTGAAGGAGCAGATTTACTTCTCCATGATGCTCATTTTGGCACAGTGGAAGAATGTGAAAAATATAAGGATTGGGGACACAGTAATTGGTATGAAGCGGCTCAGGTGGCTATCGAAGCTGGTGTGAAATGTCTGGCATTGTCTCATTTTTCGCCCAATTTAACTGATGACGATGTGTATGATATTTTGCGAAAAACCAGGCAGGTTTTCCCAAGAACGATAATTGCCAAAGAAAAAACGGCCGTTTCCTTGCCCTTAGGTCAACAACTGCCAGACTAATCACCTTTAGTGAAAACCAGACGTTATAACAAA
>CAZRIB010000323.1:0-4936 GCA_964600035.1 uncultured Ardenticatenaceae bacterium
CAATCTTTAATCTTTAATCCTTAATCCCCCTCATTTTGTGCCTCAGTCATGAATGGCAAAGTTTAGCGTGCCGGTGGCAGGTGATGTGCCCACGACGACGCGGGTGATGCCCTCAGTGCGGTTTTGGGTGAGCAGGAAGTTGGCAAGGGGTTCGCGCAGGTGGCGGGCGATGATGCGGCGTAACGGCCGTGCCCCATACTGTGGCTCATCGTTTTGGGCAAGCAGCCACTGTTTGGCTTCCTGTGTCACTTCCAGCTCAATATTTTGGTTTTTTGCCAGCTTAATTTCCTTTTTCAGCATCAGGTCCAGGATTTTGGCTAATTGTTCGCCGGTAAGCTGGTGGAACATGATGACATCATCCAGCCGGTTTAGAAACTCTGGCCGGAAAAAGCGGCGCACGTCGGCCATGACCTGCTCGCGTTCCCGCTCGCCAATGACGGGGACGAGCATATGTTGGGAGCCAAGGTTGCTGGTCATGATGACGACTGTTTCTGAAAATGTGGCTAATCGGCCGTGACTATCTGTGAGCCGTCCTTCTTCCATCACTTGCAGCAAAACGTCAAAAACCCGTTGATGGGCTTTTTCCACTTCGTCGAACAGCACAACGGTATACGGCCGTTCCCGGACAAAATTCGTCAACTGTCCCCCGCCTTCAAACCCCACATATCCCGGCGGCGCACCAATCAGGCGGTTGACACTGGCCTCTTCCTGATACTCACTCATATCCAACACCAGCATTGCCTCTTCAGAGCCAAACATAAACGCGGCCAGCGCCTTCGCCAGTTCCGTTTTACCCACACCGGAGGGGCCAAGAAAAAGAAACGAACCAATCGGCCGTTTGGGGTCTCGCAGGCCGACACGTGCCGTTTTGACAGCCCGGCTTACCGCCAGCACGGCTTCTTCCTGGCCAATAATGCGCTGATGTAAATGCTCTACCATGTTGGCGTACTTGCTTTGCTCGTCCTCGCCTAATTTGGTGAGCGGAATTTTTGTCATCTGGCTGGCTGCTACCATCACATCATCCGGGGAGAGGATGCCATCGGCGGTGACGTTGGGTAAGTTGGCAAGGTGCTGCTGGGTAACCATGCGTACCAGTGCACACGCCCGGTCGGCAAGCTGAACGGCCGCTGCCGGCAGGGCGATTGTTTTGATGTACTGGTCTGCCAAAACGGCCGTTTTTTCCAATGCTTCCCGCGTTACAGTAACCTCATACTCCTGTTCCAGCCGCTGCTTGTGGTAACTAAGCATAGCAATTGTTTCTTCGCGGGTGGCAGGCGGCACATTCAGCCGCTGTGTGTTTTGGCGGATGAGGGGGTCTTGCGCCAATTTGTCGTAATTGCCCGGTGTGGTTGTGCCAATAATGACCTGCTCATTGCCCAGGATAGCTTTGTGCAGTTCACGGCTCACCTGCTCTGGAAAACGGGCGCGCAGGCGGTCGGCAAAAAAGCGCTCAATGCCGGGAACCAGAAGGATGCCGCCGCTGGCCCGGCGCAGTCCGGCGCGCATGGCCGCCAGCGGATTTTCCAGCAGGGCAGTTTCGTTAATTTGGACGAGTGAGCGCAGGTTGGCCGGGCCTTTGCCTTCGGCCAGAAGCTGCGCCAATGAATGGGCAAGGGTGCGTTTGCCTGCGCCTTCTGCCCCAACCAGGATGACGTGGCGCCGCTGGGAGAGGGCCAGCAGGCTGATGAGTTCCCGGAGAAGGTCTGTGCGTTGGTAAACGGCCGTTGCGCTGCCTTCCTTTGCTTCTGTTACAAAATCCGTAATGAGCTGTGTCCCTTCCTGCGTCACACTGTCCAGCAAAGCCAGGATGGCCGCTGAAGTAATACCCATGCGCTGAAGCACGCCATAAGTTGTGACATTGGGCTGTGCCATAGCGGCCAATGCGTGCCCACTGCCTGCCTTCAGCTCTTCGCGTGCCTGGGCAATGGTGAGGGCTTCATCCAACACCACCAGCATCTCTTCATCCAGAGGGATTTGTTTGCCAAAGTCGTCGGTAAAATAAAATTTGGCATCGCGGCCTGGGGTGTGTTTAGCCATCATTTCTACCCGGCTAACCAGTTCTTTTAACTGGAAACCGCGCTGCTGCTGCAGCTGCTGCAAAATTTGGTTTGCGCCACACTTTTCATCATCTAAAAAGGTGCGCAGCAGTAACTGCGGGGTGAGGTATTTAATGCCGTAGTCGCGCATGCGGCTGGCGGCATCGGTCATGAGTCGGGAAAGTTCAGGTGTGGGGATGTTTGGATTTAATGTGCTCATAGGGTTAAAGATTAAAGAGTAAAGAGTAAAGGGTAAAGGGTATGTTGGAGATTTGAGATTTGAGATTAGAGATTGGAGATTGGAGATTGGAGATTGGAGATTGAACGCTTCAATCATTAATCATCAATCATCAATTATCAATTATCAATTATCCATTATCCATTATCCATTATCCATCAAAGTCTTCACGGCCGTTTCCCAGCCGGGTGGTTTTATGGTTTGGTAGGCCTGAATTTCTGCGTCCACATCATATAAAACGCGGTGCAGCTCAATTTGCCAACGGCCGTTTCGCCATGTAAACAGCCCAAACTTGGCACGTTTGTCGCCATCTCCCGGCAGGCTCACCGAGCTGATATTCATCAACACTTTGTTTTGCCAATACCGTTTGTTGGGGATGTGCAAATGACCAAAGGCAATGGTGCTGGCGGTTGTTTCGTCCAGCAGGGGAGACAGTGCGCTGTCGGGCTGGCGAATTTGCCCAAATTGCTTGAACTGCCACGATTCTGACGGGTAGATGACCTGGTGTACATCTACCGGGTTGGCATGGACGACCAGTAAATCGTGCGCCGGGTTGCTGGTGGGAGAGATGCGCCGGGAGAATGATTGGCGTGCCAGCCATTTTCTTTGTTCGTCGCTTAGTTGTGCCAATGTCCATTCGGCCGCTGCTTTTAATTTTTCTGGCGGCGGCTGGCGGCCAATAACCCATTCGTCGGTGTTGCCGTAGACGACATCAATATCTAGCTGCTGCATGGCCGTTAAACAGGCGGCGGGTCTTGGCCCCATAAAGCACAGGTCACCGGCAAAAACAACCCGGTCTACACTCAGGCGATGAATGGCATCGAGAACGGCCGTTAAGCCGGTTAAGTTGCCATGCACATCAGAAAATAGTGCAATTCGCATCTCTGTCTCCTTCTTCCGCTTCTAAAATCTGGCGCAATTTTTGCCGCCGGGCAGCCCCGCCGAGTGTTTCCAATGTGCGTACGCCCAGCGGGTCGATGACGTGACGCAGTAGATGCAGCTCTTCTTCTGTGGGGGCGGGTGTTTGCGGAGTGTGGGGTAATGTTGCCAGTTCAAACCCTGTTTTTGCCTGCACACGGGCTGTGGTAACGCCAGGGTGGATGCTGATGAGCCGCATACGGCCGTTTTCGCCGCCAAAGTCGAACTGCCCCAGGTCACTCACCAAATAGCGCGGCCCGCGGCCTGCCGTTCGTGCCGGATGATGCCCCATGCCGCTGAGAAAGTCGAGTTTTGGCACAAAGGTGTGACGGCCGTGCCGGGGAACATACAAATAGACGTGCTCCTCAAACACCGTGACATCTGGAATGCCGCCGGAGCCGGGCAGGCGGAGACGCGGCTTTTCATACGTGCCGCCCATGTAGACGTTGTTGAAATTACCAAACGCATCAACCTGTCCGGGCCGAAAAAATTCTTTTGGCCCAAAGCGGGGCAAAAAATCGCAGGCACCAGTCACAAAATCAAAGCTCATCAGCCCCTGCCGGATCCACAAATTTTCAATGGTAGCCACACCCAGCGGCGCCCATTCCTGGCAAATGGACTGGCCAATGGCTGAAATAAAATTCAGGTTGGGTGCGTGGGTTAATTTTGCCAGCAAATAACCGGCTGCTACCAACGGCGTAGCCATGCCTTGGGCAACCAGCTCGCCATCTTCAACCTGGCGGCTAATACAGACGGCTATCAGTTCGTCGGTGGTAAACGCTTTGTTCATTTGCTTGCTTTTTGGCGTATTTGTGCCGCCATTTGGCGGATGTGGGTATGGAAACGGCCGTTGTTGCAGGCAGTAATGTAGTCGAGAATGGCTTTTCCGTCGATAGGGTAGGCGGGATAGCAGGAAGTAGGCCATGCGCCATGCGGGGCGGAGACAACGGCCGTTACCGTTTGGCCGGGTATGTCTATGGGGGTATCAATTTTTTCCACCACTTCTTCTGCCGTCAAAATAACAGTTGGCGCTGTCAGGCATAAATCCCGGTCAATGGTTGGGTTGCCGCCCAAAATGGCATTGCCAAATGGATCTGCTTTTAGCACGTGGATAACAGCCACGTCTACAGGAATGGCCGGGAATAAGGTGACAGGCTGTCCGGTGTAGGGGTCGGGCATGGTTTGCACGTCCGGGCGCACGGTAAACATTTCTGTGCCCTGCCAGGCGCGGCTGGGCATAAAACCGACGTGTGCCATGCTGGCACGCAGGCCATTGGCGATGGAGGCTTCTGTTTCTTCGATGATGTGGATACGGCCGTTACTGGCAGCGGCCGTGAACATTGGAGCCAGTCCAAAAATTTCCAGGCCAAAGTAACAGGTGCGGGTTGTGGTGACAAGACCTGCGCCTACCAGCATGTCGCTGGCCAGGCCGCCGGTAAAGGCCAGCAAAGTCAGCTGCTGCGGCGGCGTAGGGCAGTGAACAAGCGACAAAACAAATGCAGCCGGACGGCGGTATATGGTCATGCCGCCCAGCGCCAAAGTTTGACCATTTTTAACCAGCGATACCGCTTCATCCATTTGGCAGCGTTTGTCTTGCATGGGCATTATGATACCGGAAAAACGGAAAACAATTAACAAATAACGAATAACAATTAAAGATTAAGTAAGCGTTCGTAAATAAGTTAGCGATTTTCAGATTGGTTCAATCTGCCAGATTGAACCAATCTTGCCAAGTTAAAAACGA
>CAZRIB010000324.1:0-4926 GCA_964600035.1 uncultured Ardenticatenaceae bacterium
TGGGTGTGTAACTAAAAAAATTAAAAGAGGATATGCCTTCTTCCATGAGTAAATCGTTCACAATAATGTTGGGCGGCGTGCCGATGAGCGTCATTGCCCCACCAAGCAGCGCCCCAAATGAGAGAGGCATGAGCAATCTTGAAGGGTTTAATTTGGCATTTTTAGCCAGAATGATGACAGCCGGCAGCAGAACAGCCACTGTACCCGTATCACTCATAAAGCCGGAGAGCAAAGCCACGGCAACCATGAGAATTACTGTCAGGCGGGTTTGGTTTGTACCGGCCACTTGCAAAATGCGGCGGCCAATGAGTGAGGCAAGGCCAGTTTGCATCACTGCCCCGCCCACCACAAATAGGGCGGCAATGGTTAAAACGGCCGAATTTGAAAAACCGGCCAACGCTTCACTGGTTGTTAATACACCGGTAATCATCAGGACAACGACCACACTCAAGGCCACTACGTCCACACGAAACTTTTCTGTAATAAACAAATAGATTGCTGCTGCCAGGATACCCAGCACCAGCCACATTTCTCCTGTCATGGTTCATCCTTACTTCAATCAATTCGTAAATTTCCGGGTGTTGAAAGGGTGCAGTTTGCGCCAATAAAGGTGCATCCAATGGGGGAATTTGCTGTAAATGGAAAAACAGACCTTTAGATTGTGAAAATTATAACAATTATTTGCAAAATGCATAAGTGGAAAGGTCTCTATCCCACGTTATAATCACAGGATGTAGGTGAAAACTCATTAATCATTGTTATGGCAGGATACACCACATGCCTGCGGCGTACAGCAAATGAATGAAAATGTGGCAGGTGGCAGGTGGCTTCGTAATTTGTAATTTGTAATTCGTAATTTTTAGAGGAGACGACATGAGCAGCGCGCTCAACACCATGAATGAAAATGGAGCAGGTGGCAAGTGGCAGGAGTTGCTTCATATTTCATAATTCATAATTCATAATTTTCGAAGGAGCTGGCAGATGGAAAAAGGATTTACGGTAGCAGGGGCGTTGTTGATGGCTTTGGCTGTTGGTGCAGGTGCGTTTGGCGCGCATGGGTTACGGCCGTATTTTGAGCGTTTTCCTGATTTGGCGGCGACGTATGATACGGCCGTACGCTACCACATGATTCATGCTCTGGCCCTGTTTGTTGCTGCCTGGGCTGTAACCAAATGGCCTTCTGCCCTGACCAACTGGTCGGGCATTTTGTTTATTATTGGCATTGTGTTGTTTTCTGGTAGTTTGTATGTGCTGGTTATGACACGTGTGCGTTGGCTGGGCGCCATTACGCCGTTGGGTGGGGTGGCATTTATTGCGGGCTGGCTGCTGTTGGCGTTAGCTGCCTGGCGCAGCTAAATAGATTGATCAATGATTGAGGATTAAAGGGCAGCTTTAATCTTTAGTCATTAATCTTGATCCACAATCATCATGAATGACGCGATTAAAATTTATGAAGTTGGCCCCAGAGACGGCTTGCAAAATGAAGCCGTACCTATTTCCACTGAACAAAAGAAGCAGTTGGTGGATGGACTGGTGGCAGCAGGATTGAAACACATTGAGCTGACCAGTTTTGTTCACCCCAAGGCTGTGCCGCAAATGGCAGATGCCGATGAAGTGATGGCAACGGCCGTTGCCAAATACCCCCATCTGAAAGACAACTTTGTTGGGCTGGCATTTAACCAGCGTGGATACGACCGGGCGGTGGCGGCTGGTGCGCGGGCATTGGCGTTTGGTGTGGCTGTTAGCAATACATTTAGCGAAGAAAATACCCGCATGTCTACCCAGCGCGCCATCGACATTACCCGTGACCTGATGCGGCAGGCAAAACGAGATGGCTTGTGGACGCGCATTTATTTGATTACGGCATGGATTTGCCCCTTTGAAGGGCCGGTTAATCCCCATAAAACATTGGCTTTGGCGGAAGAACTGGCCGCTTTAGAACCGGATGAAATTGCATTTGGCGATACCATTGGACACGCAAACCCATTGGAAGTGGGGCGGCTGATGGAACAGGCAGGCCGCCGGTTGGGGATGGAAAAGCTGGCGGTACACCTGCATGATACCCAGGCGTTGGGGCTGGCAAATGCCACGGCTGCCATTCAGGCCGGTGTGCGCATTATCGACAGCAGTATCGGCGGGCTGGGGGGCTGTCCCTTTGCGCCGGGGGCGGCTGGCAATCTGGCAACCGAAGATTTGGTTTTTTTGTTGTACAAGATGGGGTATGGCACGGGCGTGGATTTTGAAAAATTGTGGGATGTGGTTGCCATGATGGAGCAGTGGATGGGGCGGCGAATTGGCGGCCGCATCCGTGCCTGGTGGGAATCGACGTGCCAGATTAAGCCTTCTGTGACGTTTCATTGATGCGTATGCGCCGACGTTATTTTTGGGGTACTGTGCTGGTTTTGGGGCTGCTGGTAAGCCTGCCTTTTGTGTGGCGGGCGGTGGTGGAGCGGGTTTACGGCCGTTACATTTACACTGTGGACGATGTGCCTGCGGGCGAGGTGGCGGTGGTGTTTGGGGCGGCTGTGTATGGCAACGGCCGTCTCTCCAGTGTGCTGCGTGACAGAGTGGATACGGCCGTTGCGCTGTATCAGTCAGGCAAAGTACAGCGCCTCATCATGACCGGCGGCAGTACACCGTTTTATGATGAACCGGGCGCGATGATGCAGTATGCCATGGATCGCGGTGTGCCGAAGGAGGCCATTGTGCTGGATTATGGGGGACACCGTACTTACGATTCGTGCTATCAGGCCAGCGTTACCTTTGGGCTGGAAACGGCCGTTTTGGTAACACAGGCTTTTCATTTGCCCAGAGCCATTTTTACTTGCCGGGCGTTGGGCGTGCAGGCTGTGGGGGTGGCAGCCGATTTACGGCCGTACCGTGCCGCCGATTGGTATGAAGTGCGAGAAACAGCCGCTTCTTTTGTGGCCTTGATTGATGTCATTCGCCGCCAACCCCCAATCCCCAACAACGAATAGCCAGTCCCCAATCTCCTAATCTCCAATCTCCCAATCTCCCCCACGTCCCCAACCACCGCCGCCGGGTGTGTGGATTTCCAGAATATCGCCGCTTTGCAATTGTAAGGAGATTTTCCCCGGAAGCGGCCGTTTTTCTTCCCCACGAATGAGGACGTTTTGCCCGACTGACCCGTTTTGGCCGCCTTGCAAGCCGTAAGGGGGGCGAATGCGCCGTTCGCTGGTGATGGTGGCGGTGACAGGGGCAAGGAACTGCACTGCGCGTGTCAAACCGTCGCCGCCGCGGTAACGGCCGTGTCCACCAGACCCATGCCGCAGGCTGTAGGCCACCACACGCAGGGGGAATGTGTACTCCAGTGCTTCCACCGGTGTGTTGAGGGTATTGCTCATGTGGACGTGAACGCCGCTTGCGCCATCTCCCTGTGGGCCTGCGCCTGCGCCGCCGCCGATGGTTTCGTAATAGGCAAAGGGACGGCCGTTTACCTGTCCGCCAAATGTAAAATTATTCATCGTGCCCTGGCTGGCCGCCGGAATCAGGTCTGGCAGGGCTTGGGCAAGCGCCCCATAGACCACATCCACGATGCGTTGGGAGGTTTCTACATTGCCGGCGGCAACTGCGGCTGGCGGCTGCGGGTCGAGCAGGGTGTTGGGGGGGATGGTGACGGTGAGGGGGGAAAATGCGCCGTCATTCATGGGCAGGTCTATGTTGAGCAGGGCCAGGGCAACGGTGCGCACGCAGTAGGCAACGGCCGATTTGACAATGGCGGGGACGGCGTTGAGGTTGCCGTTGAGGGTAACGGCCGTGCCGGTAAAGTCCGCGGTAAGGGTATCGTCGGCAATGGTCACGGTGACGGTGATGGGGACGAGCTGGTCGTTGTGTTCCAGAAAGTCGGTGAAGGAGAAACGGCCGTTTGGCATTTGCCGGATGGCGGCTTTGGTAAGTTTTTGCGCGTAGTCAATCAGGGCTTCAGCATGTGCCAGCGCAGTGGGCAGCGTATACCGGTCTACGATTTCTTGCAGACGGCGGCTGCCGGTGGCATGGGCGGCCAACTGTGCGGCCAGGTCGCCCTGCCGTTCGTCTGGCGTGCGCACGTTGCGCAAAATCATCTGCCACAGTGCGTTGTTGCGCTGCCCGGCGGCTACCAGTTTTACAGGGGGGATGATGATGCCTTCCTGGTAAATCTCGGTGGACAGGGGCATAGAGCCGGGAGCCATGCCGCCCACGTCGGCGTGGTGGGCGCGGCTGGCAACAAAAAAGGCTGGCTGCGAGGCTGTGCCAATGAAAACGGGTGAAACGAGGGTGATGTCTGGTAGATGGTTGCCGCCCTGGTAGGGGTCGTTGAGGATAACGACGTCGCCGGGCTGGAAGGGGGCGCAGGTCTGGATGGCGGCTTGTACGGAGGCCGGCATTGCGCCAAGGTGTACGGGAATATGGGCGGCCTGGGCCAGCATACGGCCGTTTCCCATAAACAAGGCGCAGCTAAAGTCCAGCCGTTCTTTGATGTTGGGGCTGTAGGCCGTCCGTTCCAGGGTTACGCCCATTTCTTCGGCCACAGAGGCGAACAGGTTTTGGAAAATGGATAGGGAGGCGGGGGTGATTTCTGTTGACATGGTGGGGAAATGGAGAACGGAGATTGGAGATCGGTAATTGGTAATTGGAGATTAATCAAAATCGGGTCTTTCGGATTTCACGGGGTCAAAGAAAAAATCTGACACGAATTTCACGAATTACCACGAAAAACAGTAAGCGTTCAGCTATTAGCATTTCAGCTTGTCAGTCTTTTTCCAGAGCAAGGAACGATTGATTAGGTTAGCCAAACATTCCGTATTTTTATCTGAATTTTGCCCTGATTAACACCTTTTTAGCCAAACGCCATGAAGCTGACTGGCTGATTAGCTGACCGGCTGAACGCTTGCCAAAATCATTCTCAATTCTCAATTCTCAATTCTC
>CAZRIB010000325.1:0-4912 GCA_964600035.1 uncultured Ardenticatenaceae bacterium
TTTATCTGTGTGAATCCGTGTCCTGTAAAAATGAATAAATTTAGTTAACAGTGCACTTAGGAACACAGAGTTTCACAAAGGTTTCACAGAGTTTCCCGGAGTAAAGAAGAAAACCTCTTTATTCTCTGTGAAACTTTGTGGTTCTTTGTGGTTCTCTGTGTCACTCTGTGTTCCTGGTAAATAGCTGCAAAATTTTTACGGTTGCACAATACCGAAGAAGTCCAGTTGGTGGGCAATGTAAACCAGCTCGCCGGCCGCAATTTGGGCGCGGCGGGCTGCCAGCCAACTGGCAAACTGGCCGGCATCCAGTTCTGGGTGACCGGCCAGTGTTGTTTCAAAAAAGTGCAAGATAAAGTGCAAAAAGTAAGCTTCATCATCCGGGTAGCCATCTTCTCCGGCAAATACAACCCAGTCGGAGCTGCCAGCCGCCAGAATTGTGCCCCCTGCCTGCCGCAGCAGCCCAAACAAGTGACGGCCGCTTTTGCTGTCGCCGCTTTGTTTGCCGTTTGTCCTGCGTTCATCCATCGAGCGGTGGTATAGGGCTTCTATGTGGGTATCCAGGTGGGCGTCGATGGTTGGTTCCAGAATGGTTGCACCGTCAAAGTTGAGGGTGAAGTAGAAGCCGCCGCCCGGCCGCAGCAGTTGGAACAGTTGGGGGAGCGTGGCCGGAATGTCCATCAGGTCGAGAAAGGCATGGGCAATGAGCAAGTCCCATGTTTGCCCCTGGTTTTGTGCCATAAAGTCAAACAGGTCAATGGCTTGCAATGAGAGGTTGAGGGAACGGGAGGCCAGCCGGGTTTTGGCGGTGGCGATGTTTTCTGGCATGGCGTCAACGGCCGTATAGTGGGCATTTGTCAGCAGGCCGGCATCGTCCATGCGCTCTGCCATCGTGCCAATGCCAGCCCCAATTTCCAAAATGCGGGCCGGTTGGGGCTGATGGTGAAGCCACTGGCACATGGCCGCCCAAACGTGGGGGTTTAGGGCGCGGTCGTCCACGCTTTTTTTGGCGGCCAGATAACGGGGGAAGCTGTATGTGAGGGTCATGGGGTCTGGCTTTCTATGTAGGCTTGAATGGTGTCGGCCACCAGTTGGTTGCCTGCCTGATTCCAGTGGGGATCGGCGTAGTGGTAGAACTCACCTTCGGCGATGGTTTTTTGCCAGAGGATAGGGGTCAGGTTGAGGAATTCGATGTTGTTTTGGGCGGTAAAGTCGCTAAAGACGCGCTCTTGGGCGTTGTGGTTTGCCTGAAATGTGTCGTAGCTGAGGTATTGTGGATTCCACCGTAAACGGCCGTGATCCCCTTCGCTTAATGTGACGGTGACGGTGCGGGCGAGTACGTTGTTGACATCTACCGGGTCCCACATGCGTGACCAGATGATGTGTTCTTTGCTGGGAACATAGACGAGCAGGAAACGGCCGTTTTGGGCTTCAACCAAATCGCGTAGTTTCAGCAGTGCACTGCTGATGGCAGCAAATTCATCGGAACGAACAATCGTGTCATAATCAGCGCTTAAAGGCAGCAGTTGAGAATCCTTTAATACGGTGTCAATTTCGCCCACTTCCGTGCTAAACGATACCGGATAGCGATAGGTTGGTGGTTCATCACTCCGGCGGCTTTTGTCAAATAAATAAACCTTGAGCATGTTATACACAATTGACTGCCGGTACCAGGGCACACCTTGCAAGTCATACTCTTTCCAGCTTAGGCCGCTGGCTTGTTTATCGAGATATTGGGCGGCATTTACCAAATCATTGCCTTCAAAAAACAGCAGAATAACCCAATCTGGTTGTTTGTCCAGGCCAAACATTTTCACGGCCTCTACTTCATTCAGGGTTGTCCAGCTTGGAATCCCCAGTGTCAAAATGGAACGGCCGCTTTGCGCTTGCAGCAGCTCAATCCACGTTTTAGGGGCTGTGCGCGTGACAAAAGAATCCCCTGTTACCACAATGTCATAATGCGACTGCCATGTCGGATCGCTGTTAGGAAACCCCATGTCGTCTGTTTCAAAGACATACCAAAACGCATCGCTCCGGTCAGATGGGGCTGTTTCTGGCCCTACGTCTGTTAAATAGGGGTTGGCCGGGTCCCAGTAACCTTCCATGTGGATGTTTGGTTTGTAGCGGTAGGCCAGACGGACGGGTTTGTCGTACTCAAAATAGGGCTGGCAGACGTAATTGCCTAAAATGTTGTCTGAGGCACAGACTTTTAGGGGGATAAGCTGGTAAAAGTGACGCAGCCCGATTTCCAGGGAAAGGGCTGTTGAGATAATGGCAAGCAAGATTGGTCCAACAATGTGTATCCATGGCCGGGAAACGGCCGTTTTCGGGGTTGTACGTTCCAGCTCTTGTGTCATAGTCATCTTGAAAACATAACGCGGTAAACCGCAAATGCAAGCATTCAGCCATCAGCATTTCAGCCTGTCAGCTTTTTTTCAACAGCAAGGAAATACCAATTGGATTGGCTAAACCACCATGTTTTTACCTAAATGCAGCCCAATGCCATGATCTTATCCGGCTGACCAGTACTTGTGTTCAGTAATCCGTTTTCCGTGTACGCTGCCTTTGGGAATTTCGTCGGAAAACGGTATACGGACTTCGGGTTAAGTGTGCTGACTGACTAACTGAATGCTTACATTCATTAAGCATCAATCTATATCATTCGGAGGGGGATTATAGAGAGTTTAATAGATGTACTCAACATCAAGAGAAAATAAAAAGAAGCCTCTGGCATATAAACCGGAGGCTTCCCTTTTTTCGGCGTTTCTTAAGTTACTAACCATTCGTTTTTAACTTGGCAAGATTGGTTCAATCTGCCAGATTGAACCAATCTGAAAACCGCTAACTTATTTACAAACGCTTACTTGGGTGCTTACCGAATGCCTAACAGCTCCACTTCAAAAATGAGTGTCGCATTGGGCGGAATCACGCCACCAGCGCCTGCTTCGCCATAGGCTAAATCTGCTGGAATGACCAGTTGGCGCTTGCCGCCGACAGCCATGCCAGCCACACCTTCATCCCAACCGGGAATTACCTGGCCTGCGCCTAACGTGAAGTTGAATGGCAATCCACGTGTCAGACTGCTGTCGAACATTGTGCCGTCTTCCAGCCAGCCGGTGTAATGGACGTTAACGGTTTGGCCTGTTTCGGCAACCGGGCCCTCTCCAACAACCATGTCGTAATATTGCAGACCGCTTGCTGTAGTTGTGTAGTCCCCTTCTGAAACTTCTGTGGGGCTTTCGGGCGGCGGTGGCGGGGCATCGTTAATTTCAACCAGTTCCATCTCAAAGGTGAGGGTGCTGTTTGGCGGGATGACGCCGGGGATACCTTGTTCCCCATATGCCTGGCTTGGCGGTACGATAATTTCGGCTTTGCTGCCGAGTGTCATTTGCTGGACGCCTTCGTCGATGGCGGGCAGCACCATACCTTGACCCAGGATGAATTGGATGGGACGGCCGGCATCTTCTGAGCTGTCAATCACTGTGCCGTCGTCCAAAGAAACGACGTAGTTGAGGGTGACGATTTGTCCTGCCTGAGGAACGGTTCCATCACCTTCTTCCAGAATGTTGACTTCGATTTCGCCACTGTCGGTTGGTGGGGCAACGGCCGTATCGCTGCTGCTCGCATCTCCCGTATCTTCTGTTGTGGTTGTATCGGCAGGGGCTTCATCAACGGCCGTATCGGTTGCACCACTATCACCTTCAGGTGGTTGGGCTGGCCCGCAGGCCGCCAAAGCGAACACGACGAGTCCCAAAGCTATGACTTTGAGCCAAAATTTACTTTTCAAATTCACGCAAAATTCTCCTTCATATAACGGTCTTTTCCAGACCAAAAATAAACATTTATTGGTATGGTAGCGGTACTGTCCTGATTTAGCCAACAAACTGAGTAATTCTCATAAAAAAACTAACTCCCCTGAAGAATTATGAATTATGAATTATGAAGCTCCTCGATGCCGTTTTCTCCGGCCAGAATAACCCGGGCCGCCATCCCTAAAAACAGGCCGTGCTCGACCACACCGGGCTGCTGGATGATGGTTTGCGCCAATGCCTGCGGGTTGTCAATGGGGCCAATAAAACAGTCCAGAATAATGTTGCCCTCATCGGTGATGAAAGGCTGGCTGGGATTGTTTTTATCCATCCGCAGTTTGGGGTTGGCGTGGATGGCTGCTAAAAATTGGAAAACCGGACTTTGGGCAAAGGGGATCACTTCCACGGGAACGGGTGCGCGGCTGCCTAATTGGCTGACTTTTTTGGTAATGTCGCCAATGACGATCATTTGCCGGGATGCTGCGGCGACGATTTTTTCTCGAAGCAGTGCCCCGCCAAGCCCTTTGATGAGGTTCAGGTTGGGGTCTACTTCGTCGGCCCCGTCTATGGTTATGTCGAGTCGGGGGTGTTTACTGAGGTCGGTTAGGGGAACATTGCACCGTTGGGCTTCAACGGCCGTTGCTTCTGACGTGGGAATGCCAACCACATTGACCAATTCCCCCTTTGCCAGCTTTTCACCAAGGATGCGTACCAGGTGAACGGCCGTACTTCCCGTGCCCAGCCCCACGACCATACCCGATTGAATATATTCCGCAGCACGTGCGGCTGCCTGTTTTTTGTAAATATCCAAATTCATTATTTTGCCTCTTAACAGAAAGATTGATGATTCATGGATTAAAGCGGAAGGTTGGTTATGTGGCAACTTTGCCGCTTTATGAGGAACGAGTTACCCGTAACCCGAAGTCCGTGTACCGTTTCCCGAAGATAACTATACAGCGCTGCCGAGAAGATTTGTCAAATTTTTTAGCATGACCAGGCGTTTGCCAGACTAAATTTGACAAATCTAAGGGTACACCTGAATAGATACTTTCGAAGAAATTACGAGAGGCGGCATACACGGGAAACGGATAACGGGTTACTGAACA
>CAZRIB010000326.1:0-4898 GCA_964600035.1 uncultured Ardenticatenaceae bacterium
AATAAACTGGCGGCATCCCACCGGCATCTACCAAATTCTGTACCTCATAAACATCTATGTCCACCTTCGGCAACCCGCCTAGTTCGGAAATGAGTCTGCTGACAATCGCCTCTGGTTGATTATGATTACGCATATAACCAAGGATAAGGGGGGATTTGCATTCAGGGTTTTGGCTCTTTTGCACTGCAAAAAACAAAATGAACAACAAAAATCCAGATACAATGATTAATGTCGCTCTTTTTACTTTCTTCATAATTTATGCCAGGAAAATATGCAGTCAACCCTGTTATAGAGTTGACTGCACGTTACACAAATGTTTCTATTCTATGAAAAACGAGCGATACAGTGACTACTATGGGCAAGTGTTGAGTAAGATCGACCTTACCCATAGCTAGATTGCCAGCAACTCACCAATCCAAATCCCAGAAGGGTGAAGGAATTGAAATCTCAATTTCTTTCCCGACAATTTCGTTCGCATGACGTTCGTTCAAGAGTTCACGCATTTCAACCTCAGATGTATCCACAAGGTAAGTCAGATCGTTTGCCAACCATTGCCCCAAACCATAGGTATTGGACGGGACATCTCCTTTTAGTACCATAACACCCTCGAATACAATCTCCTCGCCTGTGTTTGGATCGATAAGCTCCCGTTCAGGAACGGTGCTATCAAGCGAGCTAAACTGAATACGAGTGCCACGCTGCTGGCTAATTGTTGAGTGACCCACCAACAGGAAACTATCCACAATAAAGCCCGTAGATTCAACAAGTTGTTTCACCTCGGACACAGAAACCGGGCGTATAAATGTGATTTGCACAGGAACCAACCCATTTTGTTTATTATTTACCAATTCGTTGCCTCGTTGGATATTAACGTCAATATACTTTTGTCTGGCATCTGCATCATCCATATTGACGCCAACTGTGACATAAACGCTTCGTTCCTTGTCGCCCTGTATGCTGTACTCGAAAGAATCTGTCTTGCCCTGAGACTGAATACGACCAGCAATAAGAGGGGATGTTAAAACTAGAGCGATTATAGTAGCTAATAAAAGTGGAATACTCAAAACTATAACTTTTGGTTTAAGTATGGACATGATATTTTCCTTTTTTTTGCATTTAACTGTATAAACATGAACCAATGCTTTCGGTGTAACTTACTAAATCATATACGCTCAATGTGGTCAGACCATTCTGTTTAATTTACCATACCTGACGGATCGCTTCCTGTTTTGTCAAAGCATGAGTTGTAATTAATTTTCCCCAGCCAGGAATCAGACCAAGTCTGGTCATGTGAGAATGAATAGTTCACCTCTCCACTGCTGCCAGAACAGCCAGTCCAGCTTTTGTTGTATGCGACTTTGTGCCGATACCAGACACCACTGGACATGGAACCTTCATTAAGCTCAATTTTTAGCTCTTCTTTCCAGGAGCTTGAACCGCATCCGTTGGCGTTAGTCCAGGAAGAAACAGGCAATCCTAGCGAGGAATAGCTGTAAGCATTCAGTCTGTCACAATTGCTGCTACTACCGGGATTGTAAGCTTCTTGTTCAATACGGAAATCACGCCCAAAATTTGTTTTCCACCACTGCATGTCACTAACAGCACTAGCAGTCCATAAATCATCTGCATACCATGTAAGCTTTGAGGAACTGGGGCTGTTGTTATACCACCAATGGTTGCCCCAAGTTGGTTGTGTACCCCAGCTACCATTGTAAGCAGCATAAGCATAACTTATACTTACTATTGCCATTATGCCAATTACCGACATGATAATAGCCGTTAACAGGTTGCGTTGTTTCATAACCATACTCTCCTATTTTTTTGATGTTTGTCTATTCAAATTGGGTTTAGCTAAACCGGAGAAATTGTATCGCACCAATGTAACAACCATGTCACAGTTACGTAACAGTTGTGTAACAATCCCAAACCTTGAAATGACTCCTGTAAAAAATTACGAATTACGAAGCGGCTCTTGCCACCTGCCACATTTTCATTCATTTGCTGGTGCGTCACAGGCGCGTGGTGTCTCTTCTGAAAAAAGCAACTGCAGAGGCGCAAAGTGCACGGAGAATTTGAAGTTGCCAGAACAAAATCTTTGGGCTCTTTAGGATTTCATGGGGTTGACACCAGATGTAGGGGCAGGTTTCAAACCTGCCCCTACCAAATATGCAATGTACCCCGTGAATCCCAAAAGACCCAATCTTTGTGGTCTCTGCACCTCTGCGTGAGCTTTTTTCGGAAGAGTCATTTTTGAGTATCAAGATCATTGTTACTCAAGTAATATAAATTCCATGCCACCACACCGGACCTGTCAATATTAGTAAAACCGAACTGAAGAAGCTCTCGGCGTACGCTTCTGGCAATTCCTACATTTGCCAACACTTCATCTGTTAATTTGGATTCTAAAAACAATTGCATGACATCCACCAAAAATACACGTTTATCAACCCTTAGTTGAGACACACGCTTTGCCTGAACCATACCATCCACCTCAACCCAACCTAGGAACTTTACACCAGGGGGGTATTCTTGCGAGATGCTGGTGGTGGCAGCGTTGAAAAACATACCAGGTACAAGTTCTTCTTCTGAGGGGCCGCCCTGGATGGTGGCGATATTCCCGTCTGATTCCAACATGTAAATATAATATGAGTCTACATCTATCTCATATTGCTTCACGAATTCGGTGAATTCTTTTTGACTTAGGGGTGAACTGAATGTTATTTTCAAGGGAATACTATCCGTGCCATCTACATTCTGTAAAATCTCAGTCAATTTACGATTATTAAACTCTTGATATCTACCAATGCTCTCCATGCTGCTTGTATCATATTCAACTCTAGCAAGAAGTTCTTTTTCAAGGTTATCCACAGCAATGGCATATGTGACCCCTGACTGCTCATCCCCCTCTGAAAGAACAATAGTGACATCTTCTTGTGGTTGTGCAGTTACACTCTGATTTGAAGCCGTAAATCCCGCAAGAGTAACAAGGATTGCTAATATCGGTAAAGCGACCCATTTGATTTTCAAACGTTTCATATAATAATTCATCATTTACATTCCTTTTTTATATGTTCACAAAATCATCAATTTCGTAAAAAAACTACCATTAACATCCGGGTGAGGCAGCATAAACACCACTTGAGTTAACACAAAACTTACCGTGGTATGGGCCAGAGCCACTCCAATTAACCCAGTATGTATTAGTAGTTATTTCGCCGCTTCCGGCATTGTTGTTGGTATCGTTGAAAAGATGCTGGAAATAGTAATTCGTTCCTGTTGATACAGTGCCATATACATTTGCTCGCCATTCGTTGTCAGCCCCCCAGCCACAACCTTTAGTTGAATAACTCACTTGGGGCAGGTTAGACCAAGACTATGATATAGAGCCTACGCGAATATCACCGCAATTGTTTGTATTGGGCTGAAAGGCATGATAAACCATCGCTAAATGCCCAGAGGAACCTCCGGGTGAATAAGAATCCCATTTTACATAATCATCTCCTGCGCGAATATACCTTGTACTGCCATACCAATTGACTTGCCCTCTATGATATCCATGATCGGCGCCAAAAGTTGCATGTGGCACATTCGCATATGGCGCAGATACAGTCCATGCATATGCTGTTGATACCATTAGCGAAACTAACGCGGCAAAGAGAATTATCCCCAATATACGCTTTTGAATACATTTTGCTCGAATTTTTCTTATCATGTCATTTCCCCTTGACTTTGTTCGTTGATTTTCTTATCCAATTAACAGTTTAGCTAAACCGAAGAAATTGTATCGCATAAATGTAACAACCATGTCACAGTTACGTAACAGTTGTGTAACAATCCCAAACCTTGAAATGACTCCTCTCGTTAAGCGACAAAACGGTCAATTTGAAGACGGGTGCGGCATTTACTCCGTTGTGTCGGGCTGAAAAAGCCCATCCCGACACAACTCCGCAAAAGCCATGCCTGGTAGACCAGGTCGGGGTTCTGCAAAGAATGGCGGTTAAAAATTACTCCGTACTTTAAGGTAAAATAGGGGTTGGGGATTTCACGGGGTCAAGAAAAAATCTGACACGAATTGCACGAATTATCACGAAAAACAGAGGAAAATTCGTGCAATTCGTGTCAAAAATTCAGTCACCCCCCTCTGGCCAAAAAGCAAACTGGTTACTGGCTTCTGGTTATCTTGTACCAGGAAACGCATCAAAAAAACAAGACTACCCTCACAAACTGGTTTGATGACATATGATTCATTGCCGGGGTGGCATTGTTATTGATTGGACTGCTTATGCTTTGGAAACGGCCGTTTACCCCCGCAAACAGCCATCATTTATGATACGGCTCACCCCGCATAATGGTAAACGCCCGGTAAAGCTGCTCCAAAAACAACACCCGCGCCAACTCGTGGGTAAAAGTGAGCGGCGACAATGATACCTGCCTGTCACAAGCCGCCACTGCCTCCGGCGAAAATCCCAGTGGGCCGCCAATGAGAAAGGCAATACGGCCGTATGTCTCCAACTCCTTCCTGAGCAGCCGGCTAAACGCCTCACTGGTATACAACTTGCCATCCGGTGTCAACGCAATGCGCCGTGAAAATTCGGCCGTCGCCTTCAAAAGCTGCTCGCCCTCTTGCACCATCGCCACACCATCCGGCACACCCCGGCCAACAACATCCTTCACTTCAACCAGATTGAATTTAACATAACGCTTAATCCGGCCTGCATATTCCTGCTGGGCACTCAGCCAATGGCGTGTTTTCATTTTGCCCACTGCCGCTAATTGGATTTGTCCAGAGTAAAATGGCATTGTTTTTTCCTTGCGGGGTTGATTGGTTATTGGGTTATTGGTTATTGGGAGATTGGGAGATTGTCACCTTGCCACCCAGTCACCTTGCCACCTTGTCA
>CAZRIB010000327.1:0-4888 GCA_964600035.1 uncultured Ardenticatenaceae bacterium
TTATGAATTATGAAATATGAAGCAACTCCTGCCACTTGCCACTTGCCACCTGCCAGTGGTGTCTCCTCTTTGAGCACTGCTTTTTGCTATTCATCCAGCAAGATAACCGGCTCTTGATAATAACGCAGGCGGCTGCGGGCTAATTTCTGCTCCAGAAACTGGTTGAACCAGGCGCGTTTTTCTGCCAACGTTTCATTTCGGCGCAGCCGTTCCAGGTCTGCATTAAGGCGCAGGATGCGGCCAGGAATGACAAAGCGTGTAAGCCCGGCCGGAAGGAAATGCCCGGCGCTGGCGGTGTTAAAGACGTCGCTGGGTTCAAATTGGGGGAAGACGGCAATGGCAACCATTTTGGGGAATTGTGCCAACAGTTTGGGCAGGTCTGTTAGCAGTGTTCGTTCTACTTCACCCCATTCGGTGTAAGCAGCAACCAATTCGTTCATCACGGCCAAACGGTCTGTGCCGGTGGTGTGCTGCAAAAGGAATGCCTCTTCGTGATTGTTTTGCAGGTAGCAGAGAACACGGGGCTGCTGAAGGGCATTTTGTAGTTCGCTGTTGGTGATGGGGGTCATTTCCAGCCCGTTGATTTTTTCCAGTTGGGCTTTTAGGCTGGCAAACGGCCGTTCGCTGGAAATGGCATGATACCACGTATGCAGTTCAAATCCGGCCTGTTCCGGCTGGACAACCTGCACAATGACGTAAGGCAGCCCCATTTCCTTCATGGCTGTAAAGCGGGTTGCGCCATCCAAGATGATGTAACGGCCGTGCCAATGCGTTGTAATTGGCGGATTGACCAAACGGCCGTCTTCTTGCAGCCGTTCAATCAGCCGGGCAACCCGTTTGGGGTCAAAATGTTCATGCGGCGTCACCAGTTCTGTAGGCACAAGCTCCAGTGACAGCGTTTCACTGGCTTCAGCCGTATGCAAAATATCAGCAATTTGCTGTGCCACCGCAATATCGGCTTCTCTCTGCCGGTCTACAATGATGGAAGTAACGTGCGGGGAGACAATGACCTTGGGATGCTGCCGCAAGGTGATGGCTTCCGGGGTGGGGTCTGCTTCACCCGGCACTTCGGACAAGGCCGCACCGGCAATACGGCCGTTTTCCAGAGCAGCCAGCAGCGCCGCATCATCCACCAAATCGGTGTGCCCTGTGTTAATCAAAAATGCCGACGGCTTCATGAGTTCAAACTCATCATGCCCAATAATGGCAGAAGTTTCCCGCTTAAAAGGCACATGCAAGCTCACAAAATCCGATTTTTCCAGCAGCTCTACCAAATCTACGGCCTTGACATCGGTCAAAGCCAGTTCTGGTGTCAGCCGCGGCTGATTCACCAGAATTTGCATGTCAAAAGCACGGGCGCGGCGGGCTACCTGTTCAGAAACACTGCCGTAGCCAATTAGCCCCAGCGTTTTACCTGCCAACCGTCCTCCGCCAAAGCTGGTTGCCAGCAGCAACAGCCGCGACATGATGTGTTCGGCAATGGCGACGGCTGTGCTGCCGGGCGCGTGGCAAATCTGGATGCCCATTGCTCGTGCCGCACTGACATCAATTTTGTCCAGTCTGGAGCTGGTGACACCGATTGCCCGCAAGTTGAACCCTTCTTCGATGATGCTGCCGCTGAGATGGGTGTCTCTGGTAACAATGAGGGCCTGGTACTTATTGAGTTGGAGGGGGTCGATTGGCTTGTCTGGCTGCTGGTCAATGTCGGCCACTTCTGCGAGGATGGCTTGCGCGTCGGGGTGGAGGGTGTGGTTGATGAGAACGCGGGGCCGTGCAGAGCTGGTGGTGTCGGCAGCGGTGGTTTTTGTGGGGTGTGCGGCGGCGTGGGTTGTGTGGGTAACGGCCGTATCCGGCTGAAACCATCCCGCCACCGCAGAAACATCTACATTGCCCCCGCTTAAAATCACGCCCACACGTTTGCCGCTAAAATCTACTGCGCCTGTAAAGAGGGGGGCTAACGCCACAGCGCCGCTGGGTTCCACAATGAGCTTCATGCGGTTCCATAAGAAGGCCATCGTCTGCAAAATGTCTTCATCCGTTACGGTAAGCATGTCTGAGACGTATTGGCGCATGACGGCCAGGTTGCGCTCGCCAATGAAACGTGTGCGCAGGCCGTCGGCAATGGTTTGGGGAACGGCCGTTAGCCGCACAATTTCGCCAGTTCGCCAAGATTGGTTGGCGTCGCTGCCTGCCGCCGGTTCTACACCAATCACGGCGCATTGTGGGCTGTGGCCTGCTGCCGCCAATGCTGAGCCGCTGATCAACCCGCCGCCGCCAACCGGCACAAACAAAGCGTCCAGTTCGCCAACTTCGGCAAACAGTTCGCGGGCAGATGTACCTTGCCCGGCAATGATGTGGTCGTTGTCGTAGGGGTGGATGAGGGTGTAACCGTGTTGGGCAATTAATTCGGCCGTGACTTTTTCTCTGTCGGCGGCATCGCAGTGGACAATGTTTGCCCCGTAAGCGGCCGTTGCGGCCTTTTTTACTGCCGGCGCATCATGCGGCATGACAATGGTGGCCTTCACCCCCAGCAAATGGGCTGCTAATGCAAGCCCTTGGGCATGGTTGCCGCTGGAGTGGGTAATTACCCCGGCCTTTTTTTGTTCATCACTTAATTGGGAGACGGCATTATAGGCTCCCCGGAATTTGAATGCACCAACGCGCTGGAAATTTTCGCACTTCAAGAAAATTTGGGCGCCGGTGAGTGTGTTTAATGTTCGTGAGGTCATGACAGGCGTTTTGTTGACAATGCCCGCCAGACGTTGTGCAGCTTGTTCAACGATTGTGGGATTTAGCATAGGACTAGGTGAATGGGTGACGAGGTGACAGGGTGATGGGGTGATTAATTGCTAACCCTCAATTTCCAACCTGTACAATCCGTTTATAGTGGTTTGACCATTTCGATGCGTCTGAAGGCATCAAAATAGCCGACTGCCTCGAATCCTTTCCAAATGTCGTCATCGAGTAAGTTTTCTGTAACAGCATCTTGTTGATGGTGGCGTGAGTGGAGTTCATGGAGAACGGCCGTTGTCACTTTTGTTGGGTCTCCAACGGTAACTTCCACCAATATCCGGCTTAACTGAAATAGTCCGGCATGGTAGGTTGCCCACCCGCGCCCCCCATCTTCTAACTCAACAAGCAGTGCCGACAAATTACGTACATTTTCCAGGGATTCGATTTCATTCAGCCAGTTGGGTCTTTCCTTGCGATGCGAAAGCAAAATAATGGCATCTTCATGGTTGAGCGTGGTCACTTGCTTGATTTTCAAATCGGCAGGGCGGGCAATCAAAGGCCCAGGCGGCCGTCTGGCTACAATCAATTCTCTGGTCTCTTCAAAACCGAATTTCTTGAATAAATTATGCGCTGGTACGTTGCCTTTTATAACCTCCAGCCATATGTTGTCTGCCTTTAGCTCGTATGAAGAGTCAACGAGGGCTTGCATTAGGGCTGTGCCGGTTCCCTTTCGGCGGCCATTTGGCAGCACACCCAGGCGGGTTATCCATGTCCGTTTGGGGCGAACGCCAAGCATGGCTAACCCCAGCATGATGTCGCCTTCAACAGCGACCCATGAGTGCTGTAAACTGACATCGTAAACACGGGAATATTCGCGCAGGCGGGCTTCGTTCATAGGCATTGGAACGAGATAATCCACCCGTGTTTGGTTATAGGCTTCTGTTAATTCACGATAGGTATATTGATCTGCGGTTACCAGCTTCATGCAACGTTTCTATGTTTGTGGACAGGCGATTTAAGAAATCGCGTTAATTTGATTAAATGGTGCGCCTATTCGTCTTCCAGAAATTCGGCTATTTGTTGAGCAAATGTTTTTACATTGATGGGTTTGACAATGCATCCGTCGCATCCATATCTTTTTGCCATTTCGACGGCTTTATCGGCAGGCCAGGCTGTAATGGCAACAAGGGGGACGTTGGCTAGTTCTGGTATTTGCCGCATAAGGGCAACGATGCTTTGGCCATCAATATCTGGAAGCCCCATGTCAATGAGGATGAGATCGGGTTTTTGTTCCAGAGCAATGTTGAAGCCGGTTTCGCCATCTGCTGCGTGGCACAGCTGGTAGCCGTGTGGCTCTAAAACGCGTTCGACCAGGAGTTTGTTTGCAAAGTTATCTTCGATTTGCAAGATTTTTTTCATGGCACTGCCCTTTTTGCCGGGTTTGGCGAATGGTTTGTTGTTAGCTTTGTGGCGGGGGGACGGGCAGGTCCTCTACGGCCGTATCCTTCCATTTCTCCCCCTCTTCAATCAGCATGACAGGGATGCCATCGCGAATGGGGTATTTATAGCCGCTGTCCGCACAAACCAGCCAGCAACCATGTACCAGTTCCAGCCGACCAGGGTCATCCCCGTACTCTTTGGACTGCACGGCCACAGGGCAGCGAAGAATTTCCAGCAGTTCTGGGCTAATTGTATTTGTATCGTTGCTCATATATCCCTCCGGATGTCGATGTAATGTAAAAGATAAAGAAGATAGAAGCGGGATAAAGTCGCCATCTTCTTTTCTGTGTCTTTGATTTGAAACGATGAAAAAAGTCTTTCTGGAAAATGCATGAAGATGCCAAAGAATCATACGATTATTGACGTGATGTGGCAAGTTGTCTCACGGCTAAAAACACCAAAGTAAGGAATGAAGATTTAATAACTTACGGGAGATTAGAGAGTGGAGATTAGAGATTACACCGGTCTTCAATCTCTAATCTCTAATCTCTAATCTCTAATCTCCAACCTCAGTTTTGCAGGTTATTGCGTTCCTGTTCCTAAGGATTCATTGCGCATCTAAAGCCAACGGTTGCGCTAATAAATTCAGGTGTCAGGGAGCTGCGATTACTGGCGCGAATACGGTCGGCCAGATTGTTGTTTGGCCAGGCGCCTC
>CAZRIB010000328.1:0-4885 GCA_964600035.1 uncultured Ardenticatenaceae bacterium
CTCTGCGGTTGCTTTTTTCGGAAGACTCATCAGTAGCAAATATCCCAGGTTTCATACTTTCCCAACCGGCTGACGAGCTGACACGCTGTTTATCACCGCCGTGCCTGATAGTTGGGGGCTTCCTTTGTTATTGTAATACCATGCGGGTGACTTTCCAGCAGCCCTGCTGTGGAAATTTGCACAAATTCGGCTTTTTGACGCAGTTCTTCCAGATTGTGGGCACCAACGTACCCCATACCTGAACGCAAGCCGCCCATCATTTGGTAAATAATATCGGCTAATTTGCCGCGATAGGGAACCTGCCCTTCCACGCCTTCCGGTACAAGTTTGTCGCGTTCGCCGTTTTTCACGCCGCTGCCGTAGCGGTCTGCGCCGTGCCCTTGCATGGCGCCCAGGCTGCCCATGCCCCGGTATACTTTGTAGCGCCGCCCTTCGTAAAGGATGATGTCGCCGGGGCTTTCTTCCAGACCGGCCAGCATGGAGCCAAGCATGACGCTGTCTGCTCCGGCGGCAAGGGCTTTGACGATGTCGCCTGAATATTTGATGCCGCCGTCGGCAATGCAGGGTACGCCGAGGTTGTGGGCTTCTGTGGCACATTCCATAACGGCCGTTAATTGGGGAACGCCCGCACCCGCCACAATGCGCGTGGTACAAATGGAACCTGCCCCAATGCCTACTTTTACAGCCGCCGCGCCCGCCTCCACTAAATCGTGTACGCCCTGGGCAGTGGCCGCGTTGCCAGCAATGATGGGGATATGGGGGAACTGTTGTCTGGCTTCGCGGATGGTGGCCAGTACCAGGGATGTGTGGCCGTGTGCTGTGTCAATGACGGCAACATCCAGACCGGCGGCAGCTAATTTTTCCAGGCGGGACAATCCTTTTTCACCCACACCAATGGCGGCGGCGCAAAGTAAACGGCCGTTTTTGTCTGTCACCGTTAGCGGGTAATCCTGCTTTTTCATAATATCTTTGACCGTAATCAGTCCCTTGAGACGGCCGTTTTCATCCACCAGCGGCAGCTTCTCAATACGATGCTTATGCAAAATCGCCTTCGCCTGCTCAGGTGTCGTCCCCACCGGCGCAGTCACCAACCCCTCACTCGTCATAAAATCAGAAATCGGCTGCGCATCCGGCACCACAAAGCGCGTATCCCGATTCGTCAAAATCCCCACCAAAACACCCGCTTCATCCGTAATGGGCACCCCCGAAATACGATACCGGCTCATAATCGCTTCCGCATCTGCCAGCGTATCATGCGGGCGAAGCGTAATAGGCGACACAATCATCCCCGCTTCAGACCGCTTCACCCTATCCACTTCCTCCGCCTGCGCCTCCGGCGACAAATTGCGATGCAGCACCCCGATACCCCCTTGCCGTGCCAACGCAATAGCCATAGCCGATTCCGTCACCGTATCCATAGCCGCCGAAAGAACGGGTACGTTCAAATACAAATCACCAGCCAACCGTGTACGCAAATCAACGTCCGCAGGCAGCACATCTGAATAGCCCGGCTTTAACAACACATCATCAAATGTTAAAGCATAGCCACTCACTTTCCCCAAAATTGTCATAATTTACCTCCAAATTCATTGAATAATGACGGATGATTGATAACTAAAAACGGCTCATCACTAAGTAGTGTGCTTGATAGATGGGTGCAAGTCGCAAGTGGCAGGTCGCAGGTTGTTGTTTCCAGAGATAACTTGCCACATGCAACTTGCCACTTGCCACATGATGCGGCAACATCTCTTCGGGCAACACACTATTTGGTGAAGACCCCTAAAAACTAAAGCGGGTAGTAAATTGCAGGTTGCAGGTAATGATTCTTGCCTTTTATTGCGTTTACCACTTATTAAAAACAGACGGCACGTTTGTTATCCGTACCGTCTGTTACACATTCATTCAATCGTTCTCGCTATAGTAAAAACGGGTGAACCATTGCCCCCCAATTCAAATGATCCTCCCGTTTTCACATACACCTTTGTTTTACACCTTTGTTTATTTTTTGGGTTTTGGTTTTATCACTTTACGCTGTCTTTTTCGACTAAATGAAATTTTGCCGTACAGATTCATAAGGTGGAGAACGCCACCCAGCGCAATGAGAACGGCAACCACCATTGAGTAGGTAATGGGTGTATTGCCAATGGCGGGTTGGTCCGGGCGGAAAAATTCAATCCAGGCGCGGTTTGCTCCCCACCAAATGAGGAATGCGCCAAACAATGTGCCCGGTTTCCACTGTTTGCGGTAGCGATTGTTCAGATAGGTAAGCAGGATGAAGCCAACAAACAGCGCAATGGATTCGTAGAGGAAAGTGGGGTGGAAACGTGTTTCCGGCGGGTAAGTTACCAGATCGTTGTACGGGAAAATGCGGTTGGGTTGGGTAATCAGAATGCCCCAGGGTAAGTCAGTAGGCGGGCCGTACAGTTCCTGGTTGATGAAATTGCCCCAACGGCCGATTGCCTGAGCAATGAGCAGCGCCGGGCCGGCAACATCGGCGTAGTGCCATACCCGCAAACGCCGCCATTTGGCAAATGCAATGCCAATAAGGGCTGCGCCAATAAAACCGCCCAGAATATTGACGCCGCCAGCGCGAATGTTGATGACATCAATCAATGAGGTGTAACGTGCACCGTTGCCATCGATGATGTCCAGGATGACGTAGGTCAAACGGGCAAAGAAGTAGCCGGCAAAGACAACAAGGATGAGGCCGTTGTACAGCTCATCGACGCTTTGATGGCGTTTTTCGATTTCCCGGCTGGCCCAGACCGCGCCAATGGCAATGCCAATGGTGATGATGATGCCATACCAGAAGATGGGAAAGCCATCGCCAATGGGAAGGGTGAAGGCAATGGGGTCTAGCTGCAGGTTGTCTAGCATAAATCCTCCGTGACAAGCGTTAATGATTGATTATTAAGCATTAATGATTGATTATTAACCTGTTTCTTCTCCGTGCAACTGATAGCTGCCTATTGCTTAATCCAGGTAACCCAAACCGCGTAACCGCTGCATGAGGCTGGCGTCCATTTCGGTGTCTATGCTGCCACCGGCTGACAGGCTGCTGCGCTGTTGTTCCAGGTTTTGGATGGTGCGGGTGAGTTCTTGGGAAAGGGTGTGGGCGGTTAACGGCCGTTTTTCATGTACGTTGTCTAATTCTAACGGATCAGCGGCTAAATTAAAAAGCTCCGTTGGGGCATTTTCTGTTTCAATTAATTTATAAGGATTGTCCTCAGATACTTTGACAACGGCACGGCGCAGTGACAGGCAGTGTGCGCTTTCCAGCAGGTGCGGCCAGCGGCTTTCGATGGCACGTACGAAGTTGAGCGGCGGGTAGATTTCGCTGTAGGCTGTGCCGTTTTCGGGATCACGGCCGTTTATGGTGTGGAGCAGTGATTTGGCCTGTACGGCCGTTACATCCAGCCCGTCCACTTCTGGCACAGCAGGCAAAGCCGACAACATGGTATGGAAAACACGTCGCGTACTAACCGGCGTTGTCACCCGCATTGGTTTTGGCAGCCGGGCAGGCCAATTGATGATCAGCGGAACGTGTACCAGCTCCTGGTAGGCATTGAAGGCATGACCCATGTAGCCATGTTCCCCCAACCCATCGCCATGGTCGGCCACGATGATAGTCAGGGTGTTGCGCCGCCGGGAACGGCCGTTAATCGCCGCAAACAACTGCCCCAAATACGCATCCTGATACGCCACCTCCGCATCATACATATCACTCAACACCTGCGCCTCCAGCTCACCCAACGGCTCAGCCAGAGGCGACGCCCAACGAAACGACTCCCGGTTCCAGCGCTGCATCAACCGGCGCGCCTCCTTATTTTGCCGAAAATAAGGGGCAACCTTGTCTACAAACTCACCGGGCGGCCAAAATGGCATGTGCGTTTCCATTAAATTCAAAAACAAAAACAGCGGTTTTTCTGGATTCTTTCTCTCTCGCTGTGACAAAAAGTCTGCCACATCACCCACTGAACGTTCATTTTGCCCCTTAAAGTTCGCCATTTTAGACCACAACGGCGTGAGCCAGGCATTTAATGAAAGCCGAAAGGCAAGGTCTGATTGACCAAAGAAATTTTGAATGGGATAAGAGATGCGCCGCAAAAATTGTGTGTACGATTCGCCAAGCCACTTCAACGGCCAGGGCAGCGAGGAAGAAGATTTAGGCACGCTGGGAATCGCCCCGCCATAGTTGTAAAACGTTTGGAATCCGCGCTTAAAGCCGTTGTTCAATATGCCAACCAGGGGGTTGTTGCAAAAGCCAACCGTTTCGTATCCGGCATGCTGCATCACTTCTGCCAGATGGGGGTAGTCATCACTTAATTTTTGCGAAGATTGGGTGACTTGATGAGCGGTAGGGTAATAACCGGTAAACATTGCCGCATGGCTGGGAACAGTCCACTGCGCGGGAGCAATGGCTTGCTCAAACACCACACTGTTTGCGGCAAAGTTGTCCAGGTTGGGGGTAAGCGCTTTTGAATGGCCGTATAAGCCAAGCCGATCTGCTCTTTGGGTATCTAATACGATAAATAAAATGTCAGGTTGTTTGTTCATGGCGTTTTCTCAATTGTGTTAGTAACTGTACAGCCTCACTAGCTGTGGCCGGTGTCCTCACCGCGCCACCAGCGGGCACGGTCTGGAGGCTGGCCCGAGCACCTGTATAGTCGATTGTGTTTTTTGTTTGGAGATTGGAGGTTGGCTGCTTGAGTATTGGTTCCATGCAATCACCAAACGCCATGATTTTAGTCCGATTTGGGTGAGAAAACGACTTGGGGATTGAGAGTTAAAGATTGAAAAACGAAAGATTAAAGATTGGGGGTAAGCAAGGGGCATAAATTCGCTTTAATCTTTAATCATTGATCATCAATCATTTATTTCATCT
>CAZRIB010000329.1:0-4856 GCA_964600035.1 uncultured Ardenticatenaceae bacterium
GCGGCTGTTGAATGGCTTACGCAAATGGACGGCTGTGTGGGGGAGAAACGGCCGTGACAACATCAAACCCGGAAATCGCCAACAAATCGGCCAGCGCTTCTCGCATCGAATTTTCCCATTCAATAACGAGAACTTTTTTTGCCATGCTAATGAATATTTGACAGCGACAGGTAATAAGGCAAAAAAATGGTAAACGTCGTTCCTTTCCCCACATCACTGTCAACTGAAATACCACCACTATAACTGGCTACAATGCGTTGAACAGTTGCCAACCCCACCCCTTTTCCACTGGATTTCGTTGTAAAAAAGGGATCGAAAATGCGGGAGAGCGTTTCTTTATCCATGCCCTTGCCAGTGTCAGACACCTGCAAAATGATAAACCCATCTGGAAAGTCAAGCTTTCTATTACGAAAACCATCCTCCAGGCCCAGGTTTGATCGCGATTTTAAGGACGTTCGAATGGTGATAACACCTTGCTTCGACTCCAGTGCTTCGACTGCGTTGATGATTAAATTAAGCAGCACTTGTTGCAATTCTGGTTTTCGGGCGTAGATAAGTGGGGTCTCTGCGGTAAATTCCACGCGCAGGGATACGTTGTCTGGCAGGAGCATTTGCAATAATGCTTTGTTTTCGGCAATCAGTTCATTCAGATTGACGGGTTCTTCCTCCAGCATTTCGCCTTTTGCCAAATTCAGGAGCTGCTGAGTCAGCAGGGCAGCCATTTCGGCCGCTTGTATGGCTTTTTCTATGTGCTGGCGGGCGTCGTTATCTTTGGGGAGTTTTATAAGAGCAAGGGAAGCCTGCCCCATGATACTGGTTAAGATATTGTTGAAGTCATGTGCCACGCCGCTCGTAAGCAGCCCCAATGTCTCTAATTGGGGCCCGGTATGGGGAGAGGAGGAATGGGTCGTGGCCTTTGGCATATTGGCTAACATGGTGGCATACCTGCGTAACTTACCATGTGTAAGTATTTGCCTAAAAATGTGTCATTAATTCTGATATGGTAGCACAGGTGGTTATGAATTCACTGGAATGAGCTGCAAAACAACTACAAAGAAGCTACAAAGCCACTGCTATGCGTCTGTAATATCAGAGCCGGTCGTTTTGGTGGCGTTGGGTGATCACTTCCAGCAGTGCTTTGATGTGGGGGATGTTGGCCAGGGGGGTGAGTATGTCGATAGCTGTTTTTAGGGTGTTGTGGTAGGCGGTGGTACTGCCTTTGGCTGCGTACAGGTCTGCCAGATTGTCCAGGGCGTTTGCCCAATTGTAGGTGTCGCCAAGTTTTTTGTAGATTTTTGCCGCAGCTTTGAGCATGGTTTCGGCCGTTTCCCATTCATGTAATTTCGTATATACCATGCCAAGATTGTTGTATAACCCTGCCAATTCTGCCGGTTCATGCATCATGGATTGCAGTTGCAGGGCTTCTTGCCATGCTTTTTCTGCGTCTTGATACCGGTCCTGGTTGAACAGGGCAATGCCCAGATTGTTTTTGAGCCGGCAGAGCATGAGTAAATCACCAGCCAAAGCTGCGTCTTGGGAAAGGGCTTTGGCGATGATTTCGACCTGCATCCATTCGCCTTGTTCCGCCCAAATGTGCAGCATGGTTAAGCGGGATTGAAGGACATTTCTAGTTTGTTGCAATTGTTGATAAAGGGTGTGGGCTTGTTCGGCGGCAGCCATGGCTTGCTGCCAATTTCTTCTTCTGCGATGAATTTCTGAGAGGCTGAGCCATGATGCGGCGAGGACTTGTTTGTCATTGATGGTTTTTGCCAACTGCTGTGCGTTCTCGATTAGTTGGAAACTTTCATCGGCCAGCCCTAGCTGGTCTGCATACAGGGCGAGTTGGGAGAGGGAGCGGGCGTATTCTGCCCGTGCCGGCATGGACACCGAGTGTGTAGGCTTTTTTCAGGTTGCCTTGATGGTAGTAGAGGCTTGCCAGTAGTTCTGTGAGGCGTGCGTGTTCTTTTGCCTGGTTCGGGGTGGCGGCTTGTTCGCGGGCTTTGTTTAGGTAGGACTGCCATCTTTCCCAATCTGCGTAGCCGAGGCTGTCTGTGAAGATGGCTTGAATGAGATTGTAGGCGAGGGGAAATGTTTCTGGTGTTTGCAGGGTGTGTTCGAGTGCCCGCAGGATGTTTTCGTAGTCGTTGAGAATGAGCCGGGCTTTGTGGTCGTGGTTTTGCAGCAGGTGCAGCCATCGTTTGGCGTTGGCTATTTGCTGTTCTTTCAGGATTGCTTTCCAGGGGTTTGTACTGCCTGTGGTCATTCATTATCCTCTTCTAGCATGCGCAGGAGGAATAGTTCGGTGAGTCTGTGGAGGCGGTATCTTCTTTCCAGGAGGGTGCCTTTTTGGTCTACAAGGGAAAGGAGGATGAGTTCTTCCAGGCAGTGGGCGAGAGTGCTTTCGGGAAGGTTGGCGATTTCCTGGATGTGGTTGAATGTGAAGCCGGATTCGCCGGCATTGGTGAGGGCGATGAGGGTGCGTTTGCTGTTTTCTTCGAGGGCGTCCCACATTTCCTGGAAGATATATTGGAAGATGTCTTCCTGGTTTTTGGGGCTGCCGGTGGCTGAGAATCGGTTGAGGACGTGGGGGAGGGCGTGAAAGCGGAGTTGGCCGACGATGAGTTTGAGGGCGAGGGGGTTGCCACCCACTGTTTTATATATGTCTTGCAGTTGTTTGTCGCTGGCGTTGGTCAGGTCGTTGAAGCCGCGTTTTTTGGCTTCGATGCGGATGAGTTGGATTGCGGCCGTTTCTGGTAGTTCTTGTAGTGACAGGGAAAAGACGTTGGCTTCATCGAGGAGACGCAGGCGGGATGTGAGCAGGAATTTGGAAGGGTTTTGCCATTTGCGCAGTTCCGGGAGCAGGGAGCGGGAGTCGGCGACGGTTTCGAGGTTGTCGATGATGACGAGGCAGGCGCGTTTTTGGAGGTAGTTTTTGACGATGCGCTGACGTTGGAGTTGTGAGCCGTTTTCTTCGTGGGGGATTTGGAATTGGTTTGCCAGTCTGTCGATGAGCATGGGGAAGGTGAGTGACGGCCGTCCACTTTCTACCTGCAATCGTCCCATAGTAGAGAGGTAAGTATGTTTGGCGGTTACCCAGGCAATTTCGTCAAATCGGGATGTTTGGATAATGTCCCGCGTGACCCTGTCGGCCAGGGCTGTTTTGCCTAATCCGCCCAATCCGGCAATGGCGATGATGAAATGTTCATCTTCATCCAGCAAGGCATTTATTAACTTTTGGCGGGGCTGTTCTATACCGACTAATTCGGTGTAGCTGGGTAGTTCCAATCTTTCCAGCATTTGTTCTTGCCATGCCTGGCTGGCTTCTTGTTCTAGCGTTTGCAAGATGTCTGCCAGTTGGTTTATAGCCTGTCTCTGCCGGTAAAAGAGACTGGACTCTGACACATTGAGGCTGTTGGCAACGGACAGGACATCGCGGCGATGTTCGAAGCGCTGCCTGAGTAAATCTTCTGCATCTGGGTGCTGCCCGTGCAAGATTCCCAGTGCTTTGTTTAGGATGGCTCTGTTTGTGGCGGCTGGCCCACTGTCTGCAAGGGTGCTGTGTTTGGTGCTTTCCTGGGCGAGTTGACGGGAGAGTCTCAGATGTGCCAACGGCCATTTTGGCGGATCGCCTCCATGCCAAAGTTTTAATGCGTTTAGTACGCTTTCGGTTTGTATGGCTTTGTAGTTGGTCATTCAGCTGCTGCCCTTTTTATGAGACAGTCAAATGGTATGGGTTGTTTTTTGTTTTTGCAAGCACTCTTGAAGGATGTTTGCAGGGGGTTTGGAGTTGTTTTAGAGATCACCAAAGTTTGTTTCTGGTACGCTTTTCCTATCTTAACACAGGCTCCGCAAGAGCGGAAAAAGATTTTGGAGGACGAAAAATGTCATTGAAAATGAAGGTGTTGGCTTTATTGGTGTTGGTGTTGTTGGCTGTGGCGGTGATGGGTTTTGTGGTTGTACGGGAAACGGCCGTTGCCGATGCGCCAACTGCTGAAATTGCGGCATACCTGGTAGGCAGCGGCGGCACACCCATCGGCACAAGTTTTGGTAACTAATCGACACATTGTTGTTATTATTTCCTCTTCTTTTGGATTTGCAGTGAGCTGGGTAAACCATGGGGAATTTTGAAAAAGCACTTGTTTTCTATGGTTTGCTTGAATAATTGGCAAAAAGCACAGTTTTCTTATTTGAAAACTTCTTGCCGACTTACATAGCAGCCCTACAACGAGGTCTAACCTTGTGGGTAGTTGGCAGCACGAGGAGCATCATGTCACTAGCGTACAGAAATTCCAAAAAGCACCGCGCCCCTGCTTATATTTTGATTGGCGATGGTTTTGATGAGCTGGAAGTGATTTACTTTTTACATCGTTTCCGTCAGGCAGGGTTACCCATAAAATCTGTGAGTTTGTTTAACAAGCTGGTTTTTAGCCGGCAGGGTGTTGGTTTGAAAGCAGATTATGAGTTGGCGGAGCATCCGGTTGATCCGCAGTCGGATTGTTTGGTGATTTTGCCTTCCGGCGGCCGGAATGGTGAAGTGCTTCGCCGGGATGCGCGGGTTAAGTCTTTGTTGGAATCTGTTGAAGCGGGAAACGGCCGTATCGCGGTGACAGATGAGAACAGTCATCTGGCAATGGACATCGAACAACTTTGCTCTCGCCATCCGCCTATTCAACCCTATCGGGGACAAGGGTTGGAGGAATTTGTGGATCATCTTGCAGACAGGGCGGCATTTGCTGTGTGATAGTTCAGGATTCATTCAGCACAATGTTAAGATGCCTTACCCATTTTACCTGGCGTAAGGCATCTTTCTTTTCTGACGGGACAATGAGCCGAACCAGACCTTGTTGGCGTGTAAG
>CAZRIB010000330.1:0-4845 GCA_964600035.1 uncultured Ardenticatenaceae bacterium
TAGTCGTCAATTTCTACCCCTTCACCGTTTAGAGAAAATTCTACGAGGATGGCGCGATGGTCAGAACCGGGGGCTGGTAATGTCGTGAAGCTGCGGATGGTGATGTCTGGCGTGACAAGGGCATGGTCAATGGGCAGCATGAGCGGCGGCATGGTTGTGGGCCAGGTGGGATGCAGACCTTGCCCGTCACGGCCGTTTCGCAGCCCACTTTCCCGCAAAAACGCCAAAAAATCAGCATGCCAGGGCGTATCATTCAAATCGCCGAGCAGCAGCACCGGGGTGGATTGTGCCTGCACAAACGCCGCCAGTCCAGCCCTCTCACGCGCACGAACAGCCTCATTTTCAGCGCGAATGGGCGAGTTGAGATGGGCGGCGATGATGGTTAACGGCCGTCCATCCACCAACACACGCATCACCGCCGACGGCCGTTCCCTGTCTGGCACAACCCCATACCCCCCTGCCGCCACAGGCAGGCGGCTGTAAATCACCCGTGCATGGTAGCCGGGAATACCCACTTGCTGCCCATAAGCATAAGGCGAAAGGGCATCCCCCAACGCCCGCTCCATCTCCGGCATCAACTCCACAAACGCCACAATGTCAGCATCTGCCTGCTGAATCAGACGGGCAATGGCCTCACTGTTTGTATTGTCATAGTGAATGTTGAGAAAGAGTGCCCGGTAAACAGGGGGAGCCGCCGCAGCAGACGAAACGGCCGTAACGGGCGGCATCACCATTGGCAGCAGGCGCACCCCATTTACCACCACCCCCAGCAGCAGCCAGATGAGATGCCTGCGCCAGCGCGGAATGGGGACTGCAAAAACGGCCGTTACAGCCAACAGCACCCCATACTGCACCCAAAAATGCCCGGCCACACTCAACGGCCAGGGCAGCCCCGGCACAAAAGCCAGCGCCATCCCCACCCACGCCAACAATGCCGGCGCAAACAGCAAACGCCTGCGCCAAACTGCTTCTTTACTCATCCGACAAACCGGCTAAATGCTCCCCGACACTGCCTGCTTCCGCACCGGTAATTTCATTTGCGTACCGGCTCACCAATTCCCGGCGCAAAACCTTGCCAATAAAACTGCGCGGAAAATCCTTCACAAACACAACCAGTTTGGGCACCTGTCCCGGCGGCAGACGGCGCTCGCAAAACGCAATGATGGTTTTGGCAGGAATCCGGCTTTTTTCTTTCAGCGAGACAAAGGCAATGGGCTGGTTGGCAATGGCAACCACCACCACTTCCCGCACCTCTGGCAGTTCATAAATCACCTCTTCCACATCACGCGGAAAAGCTGGGGAGTGGTCTTCTGCTGCCTGCCACATATCCTGGCGGCGGCTGATAATTTGAAAGTAGCCATCTTCATCCATGCGGGCAATGTCGTTTGTGTGCAGCCAGCCATGGGCATCTATCACAGCCTGGGTGGCGGCTTCGTCTTGCCAGTAACCTTGCATCACCTGGGGGCCGCGAATAACGAGTTCGCCTATTTGACCGGGGGGCAGGGGCACGCCGCTTTGCAGGTCTACAATGCGGGCTTCTGTGCTGGGCAGGGGCAGCCCAATGGAACCGGCTTTGTTACGGCCGTAAATAGGGTTGGCATGTGTCACAGGGCTGGCCTCACTCAAGCCATATCCTTCTACCAGCTTGCCTTTCGTCAGCTTTTCAAACGCCTCTTTCACCTCAATGGGCAGTGGGGCAGCCCCGCTGATACAGGCATTAATAGAGTGCACATGATATTTACGCACATTGGGAAAGTTGGTAATCGCCACGTACATGGTGGGCACGCCGGGAAAGAGCGTAGGCCGGTATTTGCGAATGGTTTGCAGCACTTCTGCCACGTCAAAAGTGGGCAGCAAAACCATGGCGGCGGCTTTGCTAACGGCCGTATTCATGGCAGCCGTCATGCCATACACATGGCTAAATGGCGTTACACACAACATCACCTCTTTGCCATCCTGCGCTTTGGTTAACCAACTGCCCACCTGCATGGTGTTGGCTACCAGATTGCGATGGGTCAGGACAATGCCTTTGGGCTGGCCGGTTGTGCCGCTGGTAAACTGAATAACGGCCGTATCCTGCGGTGTCACTGTTACCTCCGGCGGAACTGGCGAATGCTGGCGAAGCCACTGCCGCCACAAAAAATCCCCATTGCCCGGCCTTTGTGCCAACTGGTGGCCTTCCCGGCGGGCACGAAACGCCAAAAATGCCAGCCGCTTGGGCAGCGTCATATAGTCGGCAACATGGGCAAAAATGATGTGGCGAATGCCGCTTTGGGCGCGAACAGAAACGGCCGTATCCTGAAATTTTGTCAACGTCACCATTGCCACCGCCTGCGCCGACTGTGCCTGGCGCACAATCTCATCTGGCGAAGCCAACGGGTTTGCCATAACAGCAACCGCCCCAATGCGCAGCGTGCCATAGTAGGCAATGACCATTTGCGGCACATTGGGCAGCAGCAAAATAACACGGTCGCCTTTACCAATGCCTAACGCCTGCAAACCATTGGCAAATCGGGCGGCTTGTGCGCTTAAGTTTCTGTAACTCAGGCGTGTGCCCATAAACCGGATGGCTGTCCGGTTGGGAAAACGGCGGTAAGCTCTGTCGAGCAGGCGGGTAAGTGGCAGGCGGGGTACATCGATGGTGGGAGGGACATCGGCTTCGTAATTTGCCAGCCACGGCCGTTCCGCCAGCAGTGCCCCCCGCCCGCCTGTGGTAGAACGCCAACGTGAATGGGTGGGGGTGTGTACGGCCGTGTCCAGTTCCATAAAACGAGCAATCGCCCGGTTCACCGCATCCCGCCGTTCCAGCATCACCATATGCGCCGAAACGCCCACATGCACAATTTCAGAATCTGGCGGAACCAATTCGGCTACCCGCTCAAAAGCCGCCTGTGGCAGTACCCGGTCGCGGTTGCCCAAAATGACCATGGTGGGCGGCTGAAGCTGCGGGAACAGTTCCCACCCCTGCCAGTGGCGCAGGTTGTCCATGTAGAGCTTTTTCATTGCCCGCAGGGATGCGTCCAGCACGCGGTTCGCCATTGGCTGGAATAACCGCAGCACGGGCTGGGGCAGGTTGAAAAGGAATTGGTAGGAGGGGTTTATTTTGTATTCGCCTGCACCGGCAATGAGGATGAGCCGCTTTACTTTGTCGGGATGATGGTAGGCGTATTCTGTGGCGATGGCTACACCAAAGGAATGGCCGATGAGGGTGAATGGCTGGCCTATTTGGGCGTGTTGGAGAACGGCCGTTATGTCTGCCAGCAGGCGGGGCATGGTGTAGCCATTTTTGGGGCGCGATGATTGCCCGTGCCCGCGCATGTCGATGGCGATAATGCGGTTGTCGCGGGCGAATTCTTCTATCTGGTAGCGCCACTGCCGGGCACGCCCGCCAAAGCCATGAATGAGGACGATGGTGTGTAACGGCCGTTCCGGGGCAACGTGAATATAGCTGATGAAAACACCCGGCTCCACTTCCACCCGCTCGCGATACAGCTCTAAATCCAGTTTCATGGCATTTTCCTGGTATCCGTATTCAGTATTCAGTTATCCGTATTCAGTATGCGCCGCCTCTGGTAATCTCGTCGGAAAACGGTATACGGACTTTGAATTACGGGTACTTGGGGGCAGCGCGGACAACTGCTTATATCTCTTGGCTGACTTTCTCGCTTAATGTGCTGCGCGTTATTTGCAAGTCAGGATACAGCGTAGACAGCCACTTTACAAGCTGGTGAATGGCAAATTGAATGCCCAATGTGGGACGCGGGAAACCCAATTCATGCAGGCCAACGACGTAATCTCCTGTGTTTCGCCGCCGAATGAACAGGCCAATGCGCTGGGATAACGGCCGTTCCTTCACAAACGTCTCCACAATCAGCGTCGGTTCACGTGAAGAGACCAACACATCAGACATTCGCACCAACAAATCGCCCTGCTCAAACGCCATCGGTTCAAAACGGGCTGCAATCTCATTCAAATCTACTGGTGCATCAAAAATAACATGGGGCATCTCCACAACCTCCGGAACAGCAAACAAATCAGGGGCAGGCTTCTCATTTCGCTGCCACTTAAAATAAAACGGCGTCCGCCCTTCGCGCCGGGCTTTCTCTTCATATTTAGTGACCACCCGGCCAACGTCAGACAGGGTGTACATATCCACATCCGGCAAACGGTTCTCAAAATAAGGCGTGCGTGCCAAATGTTCAATAACCCATTCCTGATAATCAGGATGGTCTGTGGCAATGTCCAAAAATGCCGCCGGACGCAGCCGCGTCGCCGCCAGCGTTAAAAAATCGTCGCTAATCAGGCGGCGGCTGACGTGTCCGGCTTTGGGCCAGGGGTCAGGAAAATTGATAAACAGGCCGGAAATAGTTTGTGGCTGGCAAAGTGCCCACAGCAAGAGCTGGGCATCTCCCTGCACAATGCGCACATTGGTTAAACCGGCATTGGCCGCTTTTTTGGCTGCCTTACGCAGCGACGGCAGTGAAATCTCCACCCCAATGAGATTCCATTCCGGGTGTTGGCGGGCTGTGTGCAGCAAAAATTCGCCATTGCCAAAGCCGATTTCAACCACCAGCGGCGCAGTGCGGCCAAAGTACGTGTTCCAATCTGTTGGCCAGGGTAAATGGGTGCTGTTGATTATTTCTTGTACCATGCGCTGGATTATAGAGTGGAGCGTGGAGAATGGAAAATTGGGTTGTTGGTGATTGGGTGTTGGGAGATTGGGAGATTGGGAGATTGGGTAGTTGAGTACCCTAAGTTCATCGCTCCCTGCTCTGCTTGCGTGTGTATGCTGATTCGGCGACAATAGCTGTTAAGTAAACCGCAAAAATAGGCGCTAATGGTGCC
>CAZRIB010000331.1:0-4835 GCA_964600035.1 uncultured Ardenticatenaceae bacterium
AATCGTGTATGCGCCATTATGCGGCGCAGTTACGGCCGTTACTCAAACCGCTCTTCGCCAAAGGGTACGACGGGCTGTCCATGTCCGACGACTTTTTTGAACGTGCACTTTACCGGGCGACGCTCAAGGCATGGCTGGCCTCCGATGCGGAAGACCGCAGTGGGCGTGCTGGCTCTTCGGGGACGTGATGGAATGAAAAACGGCCGTTTCTGGGGGAGACGGCCGTTTCCGCACACATTGTAACCGGAAGTCCCTATACCGTTTTCCGGCGAAATTAACATAAACAGCTTACACGGAAAACGGATGACAAATTACTGAATACGGATACTACTCAATCACAGCCAACATCTTCGCAACCGCCGTCACAATCAAGCGATGTTCTACCTCATGCATCCGTGCCTCAAAATCAGCCAGCGAATCATCCGATAAAATGGGCACAACTGCCTGTGCCACCACCGCCCCCGCATCCACTTCCGGCACAGCCAGATGCACCATGCAGCCACTGTGGTCAATCTCCCCACGCCGGAACGCTTCATACGCCCGCTCGATGGCGTGCGTCCCCGCAAATTGGCCGGGCAGCGCCGGATGCAAATTAATCACCCGCCCCGAAAAATAGTCAAGAAAAGCCAGACTGAGAATGTGCATCCATCCCGCCAACACAATCAGGTCTGGGTGGTAAGCGGCAATTTGGGCAGCCAGGTCGGCGTCGTACTGCTCCCGGCTTTTGCCTGCATCCCGGTACGGCCGTAACGGCCAATACAACGTCTCAATTCCCGCCTGCGCCGCCCGCACCAGCCCATAAGCCGCCTTGCGATTTGACACAACCAGCACAATCTCACCCGCCAGGGAGCCACTTGCCTCCGCATCAATCAGCGCCTGCAAATTTGTCCCCGACCCTGAAACCAGCACCACAATTCGCTTTTTGTTCATTATTTCCTTTGTGCAAGTGGCAGGTGTGCAAGTGGCAAGTGGCAAGTACAAACCTGCAACCGCCAAACCTGCAACCACCTATTAGCTGTTGGCTGTTACAATTTCTACACCATCCACGCCCGCCGCCATCTCCCCGACAACGGCCGTTTCCGGCAGCACCCTTTGTACCAACGACACCTGCTCCGGCGGCACAACGGCCAGCATCCCCAGCCCCATGTTAAACACGTGGCACATCTCCGCATCGGCAATCTGCCCCTGCCGCTGAATCAGGCCAAAAATCGGCGGTTCCGGCCACGTCCCCCGGCGCAGCACCGCCCCCAGACCATCCGGGAAAATGCGCGGCGGATTGTCCACCAGCCCGCCGCCGGTAATGTGCGCCAGACCGTGCACAGCCACGCCCGCCTGCTCAAGTGCCGCCACGTCATGCAGGTAGCAGCGATGGGGTTCCAGAAGCACGTCGCCAATGGTACGGCCGTTCAAATCCGCACGCGGCACACGCCAGTCCAGCCCGGCCAGCGCCGCCCGCGCCAGCGTGTAGCCGTTGGTATGCAGTCCCGATGACGGCAGGCCAATGAGTACATCGCCCGCCTGAATGCGCGAGCCGTCAATTAACGCGGCCCTGTCCACCACACCCACAATCGTGCCCACCAAATCTACCGCCCCATCTTCATAAACGCCCGGCATTTCGGCCGTTTCGCCGCCCAACAGCGCACAGCCCACCGCCCGGCACGCCGCCGCAGCCCCGGCCACAATGGCCGCAATTTGCTCAGGGTGCAGCCGCGCCGAAGCCACATAATCCAGAAAAAATAACGGCCGTGCCCCTTGCACCAAAATATCGTTCACACAATGGTTGACAATGTCATGGCCGATGGTGTCCCACCGGTTCAACTGCGCCGCCACTTTCGTCTTGGTCCCCACGCCGTCAGTAGAAGCCACCAGCACGGGGTCGGCCAACTCTTTTATACTGGCTACGCGAAACAAACCACCAAAACTGCCCACATCGCTGAGAACATCGGGGGTATAGGTGGCATGAACGGCCGTTTTCATCAACTGCGCCGCTTTTTGTCCGGCGGCAATGTCTACCCCGGCCTGAGCGTAGGAAGTTGCAGGTTGCAGGTTTGCAGGTGGCAAGTTTGCCACCTGCAACTTGCCACCTGCCACCCGCCTGCCTGCCCCAATATCTTTACGGTAATGCGCCCCTTCAAAATAAATTTGGGCGACGCCGGCATAGGCACGGGAAACGGCCGTTTCCAAATCTTCACCCCGCGCCGCCACCGCCAACACCCGTCCCCCTGCCGTCACCACCGAATACTGTTCACTGTCCACTGAATACTGAATCGCCGTGCCCGCATGAAAGACCACCACATCATCCGGCACGCCATCCAGCCCGGAGATAGGCAGCCCCTTGGGATACGCCCCCGGATACCCCGGCGCGGCCATCACCACCGCCGCACAAGCGCCGTCATGCCAGTGTACCATCTCCGGCCTCAGCCTTCCCTCAACACACGCCAGCAAAATGTCGGCCAAATCACCGTCCAGCATGGGCAAAATAACCTGCGTCTCCGGGTCACCAAAGCGGCAGTTAAATTCCAGCACCTTTGGCCCGTCGGCCGTCAACATGAGACCGGCATACAGCACGCCGACGTAAGGCGTTCCCTGCGCCGCCATGCCATCCGCCGTTGGCTGCAAGATGGCGCGCATCACTTCATCCATGAGTGTGCCATCCACATCGGGCGGCGGCGCAAAGACGCCCATGCCGCCGGTGTTTGGCCCTTCGTCATTGTCGTAGGCACGTTTGTGGTCGCGGGCAGGCAGCATGGGTACAACGGTACAGCCGTCACAAAAAGCCAGCACCGACAGTTCTGGCCCAAACAGCCGCTCTTCCACCAGCACCTCAGCCCCGGCGCTGCCAAACGCTTTGTCCAGCATTATCTGGCGCAATGCGGCCTCTGCCTCGGCCCGGTCGTCGCACACAATCACCCCCTTCCCTGCCGCCAGCCCGCTGGCTTTGATGACCACGCCGCCGGACAGGGTTTGCAGATGGGAAACGGCCGTGTCGTAATCGGTGAAAACGGCAAAATCACCGGTGGGAATGCCATGCTGGCGCATAAACTGCTTGGCAAACGCCTTGGACGCTTCCAACTGCGCCGCCGCTTTGGTCGGGCCAAAGATGGACAGCCCAGCGGCCTGAAAAGCGTCCACAATCCCGGCAGCCAGCGGCGCTTCCGGGCCAACAATGGTCAGGTCTACGCCTTTTTCCCCGGCAAAGGCCACCAGCGCCGGGATGTCGTCGGCGGCAATGGGGACGTTTTTCGTAATCTGTTGGCTGTGTTCCGTATTCCGTTTACGGTTTACGGATAACGGCTTACGTAATTCCGTGCCTCCGTTACCCGGCGCAACAAAAATTCTGCCGACCTGCGGCGACTGCGCCAATTTCCACGCCAGGGCGTGTTCCCGCCCGCCAGAACCAATAATGAGAATGGTTAACATTGTTTGTTTTGCCTCGATTTTGTTTGAAGATTGTGCAGGTGGCAAGTGGCAAGTGGCAGGTGGCAGGTGGCAAGTAGCAAGTACATGACAACAGGCACAAGTCACCTTGTCACCCCATCACCTTGTCACCCCATCACCCCATCACCCAACCGTCCTCTGGTTTTGGATAAGCAGACGGCTGCGGCCGTTTTCCACCACTTTTACCGCCAGCGCCACCCGGTTATCTTCGTCCAGCCCGTCCCAGTATGCGGCTAAGATTTGTTCGGCCGTGCCTTGAAGGGGCAGCAGCAGGGGATCGCCGATAAAACTGGGCAGGGGACGGCCGTCGCCCATGTAGGTGGTCAGGCAGTAACCCAGACCGGGCGGCGGCGGCGCCGGGCGGTAGGTAAAACGGTCGGTCAGCGCCGGGTTGGCCGGGTTGGCTTTAAGGATGGAGAGGGTGATGGGAACGGCCGTATCCTCTGGCCGCAGCATCCCACTGATACGCGGCGTGTAGTTCGGCGCATCCGGTTCCCGCTCCCGCGTCAACAGCGCCTCATCAAACGTGCCGCCAGCCGCCAACACATCCGCCAGGGTCCGCGTCTGGTCGCCATTACTCACCAGATACACCCCCGGCAGCGTCAGCATCGCTTCATAAATAATCAACTCCGGGTTCGCCACCAGCGACGCATCCAGCGGCTCCGTCCGCAGCGTTTCCCCTTCTGCCACAAAGCGCCGGTTACGACTGTTCGCGCTCCTTCCCATAATCCAGTACACCAGCGCCCAGCCACCCGTCTCCGTCCGGCCAATCACCAGCCCCCGCCCCGGGTAGCTGTTTTGCCGCAAATGATTCTCAAAATTAGTTTGTGCGGTTGTTTCAATTGTCATGAGACCTCCTTGAGCAGGTTGCAAGTTGCAGGTTGCAAGTCGCAGGTTTATTTTTTGTAGGCGGCTTGGTGCTTGGCAACAATAACAAGACCGCTTATCAATTCGCTAATCAGGCCAAATCTATGTTGAACCAACGAATCGGAAAGCAAATATCGTCCTCGGTAATACCAACCACGTGTTTCTCTGGCAGAACCAATGGCAATGCGCAGAAAACGAGCGTAATCTTTTCCAAATCCGCGCCCGTACCCTTCTTCGATATTGGCTGCAATGGAGCCTGCGCTGCGAATCAATTGCCCTGCAATAGATTTTCCTCTGGCATCTTGCAACAACTTTTCACAGTCATGCCACGCCAAATCGCTCAAAAACAATGCTTTCCGATATGATTCAAATGACCACAAAGGATCCGCTTTAATATCTCGGCCAACCTGTTCTAGCCATTCTTCATAGGTTTGAAATTTTGTCATTAGATTGTGCCTAAAATGTTGTAAGTTGCAGGTTGCAGGTTGCAGGTTTGCAGGTTGCAGGTTGCAGGTTGCAGGTTTGTGACT
>CAZRIB010000332.1:0-4834 GCA_964600035.1 uncultured Ardenticatenaceae bacterium
GAAACGGCCGTTTTGTTTTAAGCTATGCCATTGTCATATTAAGAGGTTAGTAACGCAAAATAGCCCCGATTTGTCCAACGTTTTTCAGCTCTGGATTGTCGGCAATCACTTCTACATGCCCACCCTGCGACATCACCAGAGAAACGGCCGCATCTACCACATCGTCAACGGCCGTTAACTGCGATTCCGCAAACGGGCTTTTCGTCAAATTTGCCACCACAAACCCACTTTCCGGATGCAGATAGCCGGGCGTATGGAATCCATCACTGATAATCAAAACCTGCACACGCCTGTCAGACACAGCCTGAAGCGTATCATCCAGACCCGTTACACCATTGCCGCCAGAATTTGCAGCCGCCAGCATCTTTTCTACCAATTTGCGCTCACGCACTTCATTCGCTTCTTGCAGCATTTTCAGGGTGATTTCACGTACCTCATGCTCACCCGCATTCATATCCACTTGAAAAGTGCCAGCGACACAAGATTGAAGCTGTTTGGGCAAAAATTCCTGAAACTGGGCAACCGTTTCACTGGTTCCACCCAGGAACAACCGGCGAATAGGCTTGCTTTGGAAGAAACGGCCTGCTTCTTCGGCGGCTTCCCGCAAATTTCGTCTGGCGACTTCTGCTTCATGGCTGCCGCCGCCAACGCCTCCGCGCATACCAACCGCCGATGAGCCGCGCCCTTTCTTGATTTTGTGGACATCTTCACCTAAAAAGCCGCCATCGCTTTGCAATTCTCCCAGGTGATATTCAAAAAAGCGTGCGCCCACTTTATCGACTACTATCACGCCATAATGAGCGTAATAATCTAAAAGATGGGCCAGAGGTTTTACATAGGGCTTGTGGGCAATGCGCAGTCTGTTGCGGAAGGCAACATTGGCCGGAAATGCCCGGAAAAATTGACCGCCATTGCTGCTAAAAACGGCTAACCCCGGCTTGGACCAATCGTAGCCATGATCCAGAAATTTCTCGATGGCCTCAGCATCCTGGCTGTTGGCGCTTGGCACTTCTTTCAACAGGCTGCGTGCCTGAAGCTTGATGGCATCAATGGATTCCTGCTTGTTATTGGCATCCAGATAGAGACTGAGCACATTTGCGCGCTCATTTTGGAATGACAGCAGTTCCTGTAATTGCTCCTGGCTAATCATGCGTAAACCTCCTATATGAAGATGTTAAAGGTGTGCCTTTGGTTTGAAAAAGGCACTGGGTAGATAGAAAGTAAGTGTTTGTTTGGGTCAGCAAACGCTTACCGTAAACGGCCGTTTTTCAGGTTACGGCCGTGCTCCCAACGTGAGCGGAATATCAACTTGCTCGCCATCACGAATAACTGTCAGCGTAATGGTTTGACCCACATCCGCTTCAAACACCAGATAACCGGTCAAATCCACAGAATCTTTAACCGGATTACCATCAATGGCAATGATATAGTCGCCGCCTTCTGCCAGCTCACCCGTATCCGTCAGTCCACTGCCAATCAGCCCTGCTTTTTCAGCCGGTGTGCCTTCAACCACACTGGTGATATACACCCCATTGGGCGGCAGATTAAAAGCTTCCTGAATAGCCAACGGCAGCGGCGGCGCCATGCTAATGCCGATATACGGGTAAGTAAACACGCCATCCCGAATAAGGGCAGGGGCCACGCGATGTACGGCATTGACCGGAATGGAGAAGCCCACGCCCGAATTGGTGCCGGTGTCTGTGCGAATGGCACTGTTGACACCGATCACTTCGCCATTTAAGTTGAGCAGCGGGCCGCCGGAATTGCCGGGATTAATGGCGGCATCGGTTTGAATAACGCGAGGTAAGGAGTAACGGCCGCCACCTTCTGGAATGCGTAAAGAGTCCAGTGAGCGTCCCAGTCCGCTGATAATACCTACCGACATGGAACCTTCTTCCCCAAATGGGTTGCCAATGGTGATGACAAACTGCCCCACTTCGATGTCATTGGAGTTGCCCAAAGGCAGTGGTGCGACATTGGGGGGAAGCTTTTCTACTTGCAGCACAGCCAGGTCACTGTCTACATCTGTGCCAATGAGTTGGGCTTTTTCCCGGAATCCGTCTGAAAAGGCAATTTCAAAGCTTGCTGAGTTGGCAACGACGTGATTGTTGGTGACGATGTGGCCTTCGGTGTCAATGACAAAGCCGCTGCCTGTTCCCAGTACGCCGCCAAAGTCGTTGAGGACAAATATGTGAACAACGGCCGGATTGGCACGCCGGTAGATGTCTATGAATACATCTTCCAGGTTGGAATTGATGTCGAGTGTGGACAGGCTGGTGTTGATGGAAACGCCTTCGCCGGTGCTGGTGTTGATGCTGCGGGCTTCTATGGTGGCGACGGCGTCGCGGACGATGGCTTCTCTGTCCAGGGGTAGGCTGGCAGGGTTTACGGCCGTTAATTGGCAGGCCAGCGAGGCCATGACCAGGGTGATAAGTGCAAATATCCAACTTTTTTTATGAGTAGATTGCATACGTTGTATTAACCTTTACTTTGGGTTTGGTGTGTGTACGAACTGCTGACAGTACATCTATAACAAATGGTGCAAAATTGCCACAAAATTAAAAAAGTTCACATATTGTGGGTATGCGTTGAAATGTGGCTGGCGGCGCAGCAGTTGTGGTTATGTGATTGTTTTGTATGAGGTGAGGCCAGGTGGCAGATGGATTTTTGTTGGCTTTAGAAGAGGGGGTATGTGTTTGCCGGGCAGGCAGGTTGGGTGGGGCTTGTTTGGTACGTGTCTGGGATTTTTTGACATCCGTGTTACTCATACGGCCGTTTCCCGCCTTTATTTGTAATTGGAAATGGGTAAACCGTAGGAAATAGCTTGGCATATACGGGCTGCTTCTCTACAGTTTGTTTGCGTATTTGATGCTGCTATTGTAATGAGCGGAGTCGAGCAGTGTCAAGTGATGATCCTCGTTTTCACAGACGACGCTCATGGGTTGATTCGCCGCTGAATTCAAATTGCAGCGCCATTTGGTACGCTTCGGCAAAGGTGGGTTTTTCGGCGCGAATGCAGAGAATGTACCCTTGCAAATCCACTTCTTTGCGCACAATGAAGCCGGCTTGATTGAGCAGCGTTGTCCAATAGGCGGCTGGCTTTAGCGTGAGTGCCCAAGGGCCGAGGGTTAGCCAATTGATGCGGCTTTGTACTTGCTCTGCAATGAGTAAACGGCCGTTTTGCGGCAGCACCCGGTATATCTCCTTCAACAGCGTCAACCGATCCCCTTCTTGCCAAAACTCCGACAAAATTTGGGGCAAAAAAGCAGCATGAACACTTTCATCAGGCAAAGGCAGCAGTGTAATGGTACCGTCCAGCCACTCAAAGCGGGGGTCTGCAAGGATGGCCGGCCGTCGGGCACGCCCACGTTTAACTGCGCCGCTGGGTGTTAACTGCGGATTGTACACATCCACCACAAACGCTTTGCCGGTGGTCAGCCGTCTGCCCAAAGCCAGGGCACGATGCCGTAAGCCCAGATTGATATAGAGCATCTGCCCTTTGGTGGGGAGCTGGCTCATGTTGAACAGAACATGGTGGGGCTGTAGTTCATCTCTATCGTGGAGTTTGTGGGCTGCCCACAGCCCGGCAAAGAGTAAGTAACCAAAGGCCATAAAAAGAAGTGCGCTGAGCAAGTAGAGGCCGAGACGGTTTTGCAGGGCAGATACGGCCGTTAACAGCAAAAAGCCCACCATGCCACTGTATAAAAACAAATAGCGCGGCCAATGGAGGTAAAGATGGCGCAGCAGTCCCTGATATTTTCTCTCTCGATGCATGGGGGAAGTATAGCCATTTGCTGAAAAACAAAAAACAGCCGGTTACGTGCCAAATTTATACTTTTTGCACTGGCGTGATATAATGCCCCCACAATTGAATACACAGGGAGCTGGGTATAGCCCGGCTGAGAGGATAACCGCTTTGTTATCGACCTGAGAACCTGATCCGGGTAATGCCGGCGGAGGAACAAATATTATTGCTGCTCAAGCCACCGGAACGGGTGGCTTTTTTGTTGTTAAAGACCAATTGGTCTCTGGATGGTGTGTGTGATGGCTGTTTTAATTTTTGCCAATGGCGCGGAAAGGGATGTGGAATGGATACGGCCGTATCTGGCACAGGCCAGTGCGGTCATTGCGGCAGATGGCGGCACACGCTATTTGTACCAGCTTGGTCAAATGCCCGATCTGGTAATTGGTGACATGGATTCGCTTCCGCCGGAACTAAGCCGCTGGCTGGCAAACGGCCGTGCCAAAATGGTGCGCTACCCTGCTGAAAAAGACGAAACAGACCTGGAACTGGCCTTGCAATATGCTGTTCGCCATTACGATGAGGAGATTTGGGTATTTGCCGGGTTAGGTGGCCGCATCGACCAGACTTTGGCCAATGTTTGGCTGCTGGCACACCCGGACTGGCACGGCCGTACCGTCAAACTGGTCACAAAAGGGCAGCACCTTTGGCTGGTAACAGACAAAACCATCATTAATGGGCAGGTGGGGGACACTGTGTCCCTACTGCCGCTGGATGGTGATGTCTACATCACGCAAGCCACAGGATTAAAGTGGCCGCTGCATAACGAAATGTTGTTGTTTGGCCTGTCTCGCGGCATTAGCAATGTGATGACAGCGCCACAAGCGGAAATTGTTGTTGGAAACGGCCGTTTGTTGGTCGTGCATATGACGATTGACGATTAATTAACTTTACTGGGTCTTCAGGTGGCAGGTTGCAAGCGGCAGGTTGCAAACGCTGCTTCATAATTCGTAATTTGTAATTTGTAATTTTCATAGGAGACGACATGAGCAGCGCGCTCAACACCATGAATGAAAATGTGGCAAGTGGCAA
>CAZRIB010000333.1:0-4793 GCA_964600035.1 uncultured Ardenticatenaceae bacterium
GCCTGAATGACCCCGCCGCCTTGTCCATCCTGGTCATCTTCTTCGGGTGGGGGTGGTAGTGGTGCTTCTGCGCTGAAGTCGGTTAGCGAAAGCAGCACTTGAATGAGGGCAATGCCGTCTGCGATGCAGTGGTGGAGCCGCCCCATTAACACCCCGCCGCCTTCGTAATTTTCAATGACGTGGAAATGCCACAATGGCTTGGTAAAGTCGAGAGGCGTGCTCATCAGGTCGCTGACCATTTCTTGCAGGGCTTTTTTGTCCCCTGGCGCGGGCAGGGCAACGCGATGAAGGTGGTTGTCCAGGTTGAAAGTTGGGTCGTATTCCCAGTAGGGCGTGGTAAAAGGAAGCTTGGGCTGTACCACGCGCTGGCGAAAACGGGAAATGGGCAAGAGCCGCCGCTCCAGCACGGCACGCAATCTTTCAAAGTTGATAGGGCCGTCAAAAGTAAGAATGCCAGACACCATCATGAGATTGGTGGGGTCTTCCATGCCTAACCAGGCAGCATCAACATTGGTTAAGGGTTCACTAGAGGGCATACGCTTACTCCTGTGTATGTGTAGATAAAGATTGATGAATAAAGATTTAGTCACCTGACACTTTTTAACAACAAGGAATTGGACACGGATTGACACGGATAATTTAGTTAAAAAATCTGTGTCATCCGCGTTCATCTGCATCCTAATAAAAACTGTCAGGTAGCTAGAATAAAGATTGAAGCGGGTGGTAAGGTGCGGGCTGCAGATGTGTTTCTTGTCTCTGATTGCCTGCAACTTGAAGTATACCGGAAAAACGGCCGTTTTGGGCAACCCGTTTTCGGCCGTTTGTACGACTATTTGTTACTTGACACGGGCATCTTTGGCAATAACGGCCGTTTTCCGCAAATCGGCCAGATGCTCGACCCGGCTGTGGTAGTGGAGCCGCCACATTTCGCGCTGTGGATGCTCTACATATTCAAAGTGAGCGATGCCGGTATTTTTGCTCCACACTTCGCAGCGGCGGAAGGGGCCAATGTTGAAAATGTGGTCAAAAGAGAGTTCAATGACGCCGCCATGACAGACTGCCACCACGACCTGGTCGCGATGTTTTTCAATGAGTTCTTCAATGAACATGCCAATGCGCACGCGGAAGTGCATCATGCTTTCGCCGCCTTCGTATTCCGGGGTAATGGAGGAAAACGGCCGTTCGCTGCCCCAGAAATCGCCGTAATTAGGCAGATTATCACTGGGCCAGGGGGTGTGATCGTGGCGGTTGTTGCCAATCTCGCGCAGACGGTCATCAAATTGAATATCCAGCCCATAGGCATTGGCCAGGGGTTCGGCCGTTTCTTTAGCCCGTTTCATGGTGCTGGCATACAGCACATCAATATGGGGGATGTGCTTTGGCAGCCAGTTGGCAAGCGCGGCGGCTTGCTGCTGTCCCAGGTCAGTAAGACCTTCATCGGTATTACCGTGAGGCCAATCGGGTAAGTTGACGTAACTTTGTCCGTGTCGAATCATATACAGGTGCATGTCGTTTCCTCGCTAAAGATAAATTTGATGATGACGAAAGGATGATTATAGAGAAACACGGCAGGCTTTCAAATGGTTGTTTGATTGCTGAGGGGGCTTACTGAGGAGGAAGATGATCCTGGCGCATGTCGAAAACGGCCGTTGCAAACACCCAGGACACAACGCAAGCAAAAACCATGCCAAACGCACCGCCCCATAGGTCGCGGGTAATAAAGCCGAACAGGCCGAAAAGCCCGCCTAATAATAAAAACGCACCGAGAAAGACGGGTAGATAGGTTTTATATGTTATGGAGATGTTTTTCTTTTGGTAACGATGGCGTGTTATAAAAAATGCGGCTGTTCCCCCGGTGAGGCCAATGAAGGCCCACAAAATAATTAATTCAATTGTGATAAGCATTTAGGCCGCCTGTTGGAGTTGGTAACAATCTATGCCTTCGATAGTTGTCAGTATATAACGGCCGTATCGCAATAAATCTTAAGAAAGAATTACCGGCGGCTAACGGGAACGGCCGTATACCTAATTCAAAAAGTGATGCAAATCGCCACCGATACGGGGGTGGCTGATTTTGTGCAAAATTTCCTTTTCCAACTGGCGCACACGCTCCCGAGACAAATTCAACAATTTGCCCAACTCTTTGAGCGTATGGGGACGCGCGCCTTGCAAACCAAAGCGCAGGCGTAAAATGCGTGCTTCCCGGGGTGACAAATTTTCCAGAATTTCTGCAATTCGCTCTTTAAGCATGTGCTGCGCCACATCTTCTTGCGGGAGGGGTGTTTCTGTGTCTTCCAAAAAATCTCCCAGCTCGCCATCGGCATCTTCTCCGGCGGGCTGCTCCAAATTGAGGATGGGTCTGTTCAGGCGGCGCAGGTGGGTAATATGGGCCGGCGTGAAGGTGGTTGCTTCGCTGAGTTCAGCAGTGGTGGCCGGGCGGCCAAGCTGCTGCTCCAGTTCTTGTGCTGCCCGGTATAATTTTCGCAAATCGGTGGTCAGGTGGGCGGGTAGGCGAATGATACGGCCGTTATTGGCCAAAGCCCGCGTAATAGACTGCCGAATCCACCATGTAGCGTAGGTGCTAAAACGATTGCCACGCTGGTAATCAAACTTGTCTACAGCAATGAGCAGCCCGACATTTCCTTCCTGAATCAAGTCAATAAAATCCAGCCCCTGGTTACGGTAACGCTTGGCAATGCTAATGACCAGCCGCGTATTGGCACGAACCAGCAAACTGCGGGCTAAACTCCCTGCTTCTTGCAGGGCTAATAATGTTTGGGTTGTCTCTTCATCATGCGGGCTTTGTAACTGTTCTCCTGCCCAGCGCCCCGCTTCCATCTCCTGGGCCAGGGTTATTTCCTCTTCTGCGGAGAGCAGTGGCTGCTTGTTTGCCTCGCGCATGTAAAGGGTCAGGAAATTACCGGCGGCAATGTTGTCCAGGTCGAACAGCGGATGCTGGTAGCGTGCCGGGTCAAAGTGCCAATCTTCGGGCAGGTGGTCGATTGGCTGGGCGGCGGTCATCTTTTCTGTTGGGGTGGGCGGGGTCAATTTTTGCCAATGTGCCAGTTGGGTAAGGCGGGTGTTGTCGGGTTGGTTTGCCATGTGGCTGCTCCTGTTTTTGGCTGTGTTTAGAACTTTCAAATTATTTTGAACAAACTGTATAATAACGGCCGTTCCTGTGTCAATCTTTTTTCTTTGCCTGACGGTTCACGTTAACCTGGGTCTCACAAAAGTTGGACAAAGCGGAATTGACGAACGGCCGTTTCCCCAATAAGCTTGGCACATGATCACACCAACGATGCAAACATATCTGGAAGAGATGCGTATCCCTGTACGCCTGTCCTGTGTCACAGAGAACGGCTGGCCGGTGGTGCTGTCGCTGTGGTACATCTATCTGGATGGGGCAATCTACTGTGCCACTCAGGCACATGCCAAGGTGGTGAGCTATTTGCGCCATGAACCGCGCTGCGGCTTTGAGATAGCCGCCGACGAACCGCCATACAAGGGTATTCGCGGGCATGCTGTGGCTGTGCTGGAACCGGAGCGGGGCGCAGAGATTTTGGACAGGCTGCTGCTGCGGTATTTGGGCAGTTTGGATGTGCCGCTGGCGGTGAAACTGCGGCAAAAGGCGGAGAGTGAGGTGGCTGTTCGTTTGCAGCCGGTCAAGATTTTTCAGTGGGATTATGAGAAGCGGATGGTGTCGTCTATTGGCCGGAAGCCGTAGCCCGCAAGCCGTAAGCCGTAATCCGTTGGCCGTAGTCCGTAAATGGTATACGGTTCACGGGGTGATGCCGGTGAGATGGGTGATGAGCAGTAAGGCCATGTAGCCAATACCGATGGCGACGGAGAAGAGGACGAGGCGTTCTGAGCGTGGATGATGGGGTGGGCGGAGAAAACGGTGGGTTAACGCGGGCAGGGCGATGAGGCCAAAGGGGATGAGCCAGAGGGGGATTTGTTGGGTGGCAACGGCCGTTACGGCCGTACCGATTAAAACGGCCGTTGAAAGCTTCAGCAGCCGGTTTGTGGTTTGTTTGCCAGCCCAGGTAGCAAATGTGCCGCCAGTTTCTTTGTCCAGATCGTAGTCACGCAGTTGTTGTTCCAGTTGGGCGGTTAGGGAAGCCAGTGCCAGCATGAGCAAAATGAAATAGTCCACTGCCTGCCACAAGCCCCCGGTCAGAATGACGGTGACGGTATAGGGGAATGTTTCGACAAAGAGGGTGTGGGTGAGCAGGTCGATGATGGGGATGTTTTTCAGGCGCAGGGGTGGGGCGGAGTAAGCCCACATGATGAGCAGTCCCAGCAGGAGCAGTGCCGTGCCGGGTGTGCCGTAGCTGAGGAAAACGGCCGTAATCAACAGGGCAGACAGCACGGCGAGAGTCAGGAAACGGCCGTTTTCTCGTCCAGAAATTGCAAAATAATTACGGCCAGCCTTACGTGGGTCTTGGGCATCAAAAGGCGCATCAAAATAATCGTTCAGGGCAAAGGCCAGCCAGTAACCCAGCCCCAATGCCACTGCCAATAGTGCGTGTTGGGGGGTAAGCTGGTGGTGCAAAATCATGGCCAGCAGTGCAATGACCAATGTCGCTCCCCAGGCATCTACATGATTAAACCATAAACGCAGCATGGCCAAAATCTATCTCATGGCGGATGGGGCGGCAAGTGGGGGAGGGGGGGGATTGGAGATTGGGGGATTGGAGATTGGGAGATTAGAGATTGAGAGATTGGGAGATTAGAGATTGGAGATTGGAGGGTGAGTGGGTTTCTGGTTTGCAAGCCGCTTGCTGCTCATTGTT
>CAZRIB010000334.1:0-4792 GCA_964600035.1 uncultured Ardenticatenaceae bacterium
GCCTCCTGGAGACGGCCATCTGTGATCTGTCTTACCCCTGTTTTGCGGCTTCTTGTGCCTGCCACTCTGCTTCTGTTACAAATGTGCCGCCGGTTAATGTGCCATCTTCCATCTGATAGCTGTCATTGAGTTTAACGGTGGCGTACATCCGCCGGAAACATTTGCTGTCTACAATGGTTTTGCGCCATTCCAGCCCGCCTTCTACCCGGTTCAGGTCATATTGGCGGTCGGCACGGACGCGCACAATGGTGCCGCAGTTGTCACATTTGGCGTAAAAGTAGATGCCGGTTGTGTCTTTGTATGGCTTTTTGCCACCGAACAGTTTGCGAAAAATTCCCATTATGACTTCCTTTGGAGATGGGTTATTAAGAGATTAAGAGATTGGGAGATTGAGGCTTGTGTCACCTTGTCACCTTTTTACGGCAGGGTGGAAACGGCCGCTGCCACTGCCTGCCGCCATTCGGGTGCATAAAAGTCCTGCCAAAGTGGCATAAACGTATGCATCAGCTCGTTGATGGTGTTTTCCAAATGGGCGTGGTAGGCAGAAACGGCCGTTTCCCGTCCCGGTGTGTCCACCAAAAATCGCAGCCCGACAAACGCATCATTCAGCGCGCCCAAATGGTCTTGAATGGCATTCAACAGTGCCAGCTCCTCAACAAGCTGCCCGGCAAAAAGCGGTTCAAAAAAAGCAACCGTATAACGCAGCTCCTTAAAATGAATGCGAAGCTGGTGCATTTGTGCCGGTTCGGCCGCTGCCACTTTATCCTCATGCGCCAACACTTGCGCCAGCCGCTCAAAAATTAACAACGGTGCCACATGCCGCGTCTTCACCGGACGGCCGTCATTGGCATCCAACACCACAAAGCCATAATCATCCTGCAAAAATTCGCCATACTCATGCAAAAGCTGCTGCAATTTGTGTTTTTTGGTGTAAGTGCGCAGGGTGACACGAGCGGCCGTTTGCTGGTCGCGCCAATAGTTAATAAGCGACTCGCTGTCTGGCAGTGTGTCGGCGTGCGTTTGCAAGTTGGCAAGAAAAACGTCCAAATCCCGGCAGCGTGCCAGCCGCTGCATCAGCTTTTTGAGACCGTGCCGGTAATAGGCTGTTTCTTCTTTGGTGATGTAGGGGGCAAATGTTTTGAAGGCGGTAAATGTGCGCCGGAGGGCTTTGCGAGATTCGTGTACGGCCGTTTCCGTCGTCTCCGTTTGCAAATCTGGTAAATACGATTCCAGTACAGCCAACTGCCCGGCCAATACAATTCTGCCCGTTTCTGTAATGTGGGTGCTTCCATTAAAATCCATATTCATCATAATAATTTATAACTTTTCTCATAAGCGGTCAGCTTGTTAGCACTTCAGCTTGTCAGCTTTTGATTATAACAACCTGTGGTAATCAAGCCATCGACCGAAAAATTAGGGTACACGAACAAGATGTCAGTGAATAATTGATCAGGGAGCATGACAACAAATTCGTTCGATCGACTATTCGTTGTCCTAACCCGGAGCAAGCGTTGACAAGTTGTTTGCAGACCGAAAAATTGGGCATTGGACATTGATACCGCCCTTGTTACACTTTAGGCATGGCCACAACATTTTGGGAAGATATTGCTGCAAAAGTAGATACGGCCGCTTACCGGCCTACACGTTGTGCAAACGTCAAATCTGCCCGGCTGGAATCTCGCTATCAAGAACCGTACTACGTTCTCAAACAGCCAGAAACACGCCAATACTTACATCTTTCCGAATCTGATTACGCCCTGTGGTGGCTGATGGATGGGCAGCATACCGTAAAAGATTTGTTGTTTTATCATTTCAAGCGCTACCATTCTTTGCCATTTGGCCGTCTGAACACATTGGTCAATGATTTGCGAGACGGCCGTTTTCTGCAAGAAACACCTACCCATCTCTACGACCAAATCGAAAAAGCACTGGCCGCCCGTGAACCGGAAAGCCGGGGGCGGCGTCTGCTTAATGCCTTCTTGCACACAGAAATTAGCTGGACAGGCTTTGAGCCGTACTTTACGGCCGCATACCGGGCATTCTCCTGGCTGTTTGCGCCAGTGGTGCAGATATTACTGTGGGCCTTTATTTTCGTGGGGGCAGGGTTGTTTACCTGGCTGTTTTGGCAAAAAGCATATCCCCTGACAGGCCAAAATGGCCGGGGTGTGCTGGGGCTGCTGGCCGCCAATCTGGTTGTCATTGGCATACATGAATTGGCTCACGGCCTAGCTGTTAAACATGCTGGCCGCGAATTGGACAGGGCTGGCTTTTTAATTTACTGGGGGTTTCCGGCCTTTTTTGTCGATACCAGAGATATTTGGATGTCGCCGCAAAAGGCGCGCATCATGGTTTCCTGGGCTGGGCCATTTTCCGGTTTGGTGGTGGGGGCGCTGGCGGGCTGGTTGTTAACGGCCGTTTCCCCCGCACCCGGCACATTGGCCTACACCCTCGCCGCATTCCTCTACCAGGCCGGTTTCCTCGCCTTCTTCTCCGTCTTTATCAACCTGAACCCACTGTTGGAACTGGATGGCTACTTCATGCTCATGGATTGGCTGGAAATTCCCAACTTGCGGCCACGTGCCTTTGCCTTTTTGCGGCAAATGGGCTGGGCACAATGGCGGGAACTGCTGCAGCATCCCCGGCAGGTGTGGGCCAATTGGGATCGGGAAGAGCGCATCTTTTTGCTCTTTGGCTTGCTGGCATTTGGGTATTCTGCCTACGCCTTGCTCTTTGCCCTCTATTTTTGGCAGACGCGCATTGTGCCCGGTTTAAGTGCCCTGTGGCATATGGAAGCATGGTGGGGGCCGGTGCTGGTGTTGTTTTTAACGGCCGTTTTCATTTTGCCTGCGCTTTACTTTCTCCTTCAATATGGCTGGGAACGCATCCAAACCGGTTTGGAATGGCTGGCACGCCACGATTTGTTAGCCCGGCCAGATGTGCTTGCCCTGCTGTTGGGAGGGTCTTTGTTTGGGGGGCTGATTTTGTTGGGGCTGTTTATCACCCGCCTGCCCAATGTCGCGTTGTGGCTGACATTAATCATGTGGCTGCTGCATCTGTTTGCGGTGGCGGCGTTGGGTGTGGTTGCCTGGCAGCTTCGCGGTTCACGGTTTCAGTGGTCATTGTGGGCGTTGGTGGGCGTAACGGCCGTACTCACCCTGGCCTGGCTGGCACAATCTCCCAATTGGCGGCTGGTCTGGCTGGCAGCGGCTGGCATGTTATTCCTGGCGGCGGGATTGACGGCGTGGTTTACAGTGCAGCCAGCCTTTTTGGAAACGGCCGATAAAGTGCTGATGGCCGTCTTTTTTGTGTTGGCAGTTGGGTATGCGTATGTGGGGCAGGTTGTAGGAAACGGCCGTGTCTGGCTGGACTGGGTGCTGCTGGCCGGTATCTTTGGCGGACTCATCGCCTTCTCCCCGCTGCTGGTCAACTTTTACCACTCCCGCTTCAGCCTGCCCTGGATGCTGCTGGTGCTGGGTGCGTTGGCCGTTCCCTGGCTCCGCGATGTCCCCTTATTCCATATCCCCGTCATCGTTTTATGGCTGTATGCCGCCTTGCTGTACCTGCTTTTGGGCACAATGGCCGAATTTCGAAGGCAGGCCATCGAACAGGCAGATATTGCCGCCTTTGAAGAACGAGACCGGCTGGTTTACGCCTTCAATCACTTTATGAGCGCGTTTTTTGCCATATATGAACGGGTTTTTGGCGGGCGGCGGCTGGCAGCAATTCAAGCGCAAATGCAAGCGTTGGGTGCGGTTGACCCGGATGACACCATTTTGCAAATTGCAGAACGGTGCGAAACGGCCTTGCTGCTGGCCGTTGACCGGCTGGATGATTTGGCTGGTACACCGTTTACGCTGGCGGCGGGACAGGCGGCTTATGACAGCTTGCCCTGGCTGGAAGCGGAAACATTAGGCCGCAATGTGCTGGCGGAGACGGATTGGGGCCGCCAGTTTGTAAGTGGGGTTGGGCAGCTTTACAACCGCCGGGAGGAGTTGATCCGGCAGGCGGATATTTTTGCCGGGTTTGATGCCGATGCCGTGACGCAGACGCTGGCTGTGTCGGATGAAGTGAAGGTGCGTAAGGGGGCTGTGATTGCCAAAGTGGGTGAGGATGCGGTGCGCTTTTATTTGGTGGAAAGTGGCCGGGTGGGGGTGTTTCATGATGAAGAACAGGTGGCTGTGCTTGAGCCGGGCGGTTATTTTGGGATGATGGCGTTGTTGGATGAGGGGGCGTATTTGGCGACGTACCGGGCGTTAACGGCCGTCACGCTGTTGTCTATTTCGCGCAGCCGTTTTGACCCGCTTTTGCGTGCCGATACCACGTTGGCCAGTCAGGTAAACAGCGGCATGGCGGAGCGGCGCATTCTCAAGCAGATGCCGTTGTTTGCCAGTTTAAGCCCGCAGCAGTTAACGGCCGTTGCCAATCGTATGAAAACGCGCACTGTGCAGCCCGGCGAAGTGATTGTGCAGCAGGGGCAGCCCCGGTCGGATTTGTTTGTGGTGGCGGAAGGGCTGGTGGATGTGCAGGTGACGGAAAACGGCCGTACAGAAATGGTTGGGGAGCTCGGGCCAGGGGAGCATTTTGGGGAGTATGCCCTTTTTGCGGATACGCCTTATCAGGCGACGTATGTGGCGCGGACAAACGGCCGTTTGCTGCTGCTGGATGAGCCTGCGTTTGATGAGCTGGTTGCTCATTATGCCTATATGTCACATTATGTTGAGCAGGTGGGCACGGGCAGGCTCATTGCGACGCGGCGGAAGATGGGGGTGACGGCCGTTATTTCATAATCTAT
>CAZRIB010000335.1:0-4767 GCA_964600035.1 uncultured Ardenticatenaceae bacterium
TTGGAGATTGGGACGGTGTTATTCCTGCCAGCGATACCCTTCCCCGCGCATGGAAATGATGTGTCTTGGGCGGTCTGGGTCGTCTTCAATTTTAGCCCGCAGCCGGTTTACCCCTTTTTCAACGACATGCAGCTTACTTTCCGGCTTCCACACGTTATCGCGCAGTTCTTCGTAGGTACAAACCTGTCCGGCATGATCGCGCAAATAGGCCAGCAGGCGGTTTTCCAATTTGGTAAGTGCAATTTCCTGCCCATGTTTTTTGACAACTCTGCTTTCAGGCAGGTGAATGACGTGGCTTTTTCCATTGAGCAGGCCGGGCACGGCCGTTTGTTTACTTACGTCGGTGGCCTGTTGGCGAACAAAGTCGGCAAACACGCGGGAAAACAACTGCAAACGGCCGTTTCTTTCCACTGCCAGCCCCAATTTGCGCACAAGTAGTTGGCGATTGCCCGTTTCCTGCCCCTGCGCCAGGGCAAACAGCATCGCCTGCTCCTCCGGCGAACGGGCAAGCCACAGCCGATTGCACAAACTTTGCACACCGGAATCCAGCCGCAAATCTGCCGCAGCATCTTCATAAGGATGGCGGCTCGCTCCCGCCTGGGCTTGCAGAAGATATTCACAAGCCATTTTCAACAGCGCCGGATGCGGGCCAGCTTCTGCCAACAAAAAATCCAAATCCTGGCGAGAGAGGCTGCCGCCGGCAAAGGCTTCGCTGGCCTGGCGGCAAAATGCAATGCTTTCATCATCGCTAAGCAGCACCAGATAATAATCCTTAAACTGCTCACTAAATAAAGAACCTATCATGGATTGTTCCCACTGTGCCAACAGTTGGTTAAGTGGTTTCGGGCTGCCAATGACAAAAGCCAGCCAATCGCTGTGGGCAGTGGTTAACGAACGCAGCCAGTCTAAATCTTTTTCTGAAAGTTCCGGGGAAAGCCGCTCAAAGGCATCTATGACCAAAATCAGGCGTAACGGCCGTTCTTTCTGCTGCAATGTATCCAGTAAATCTGCAATTTGGTTCTGCGGCGGCAAATCCCCATCCAGCTCTGGTAGTGAGATGTTGGCCTGAGAAACGGCCGTTTGCAGCTGTCGCAGCAAAAAAGGCCAAAATTGTTCACTGTCACATACCGGCAGCGTCAACAAATCCAGCCATACATAAACCATTTTCACCAACGGCACTGCCCCAACCCGCTGGTTTACGATATAGCGCAGCAAAGAGCTTTTACCAATTTTGGGTTCACCAACTATGTTGATGTTTTGGGGGTGTCTGGCTCCCAATTTAGCAGCTACCCACTCTATCGCCTCTTTCCGTCCAACGAAATCTGATGCCACAGTTACTGGCTCGCGGCTGAAAAAGGTATCTGTTACCATTGTTTCTCCTTTATCAGTTGCGTAATCGTATAGTTCTTTTGCAGCCACTGCTCGCAAAGAGGTACACGAATCCGGTACTTCCCTTGTTCTTTTTGCAATGTATACATTTTTACCAAATCATCCATAACAGACACCAGCCTGTCCTGGCCTATGATGTCGTAAAGGGTACGGCCGTGTTCACCCATTTTCCCGATGTCCTCCACACTCACCCAACGCGAGCTGTCTAATCGATGGGTATTAAATTCGGCAACGGCCGTTAAAATCAATTGAAACCACTGCACCAGCCGCCAATCCATCCCAATGCCAGTTCCCCACAAATAGCTAAAGTATTGGTGCGTCTGGTAAGGGACCCAATCCGTCAAAACGTCCTGCAAATGCTGCACAGTAATCGTGTCACGCTGTTCCCTCTCCGCCCGGTCAACCAGCTCACCGCACAACCACTGAAGTAAATAAGGATGGCCGGCAGTCATATCAACAAGCTGCTGAACGGCCGTGTCCTCATACTCCAGCCGCCGCTGTGCCTGCAAAACCAACCGGCGTGCATCTCCAGTCGACAGGCCGCCAATCCACTGATGCCGTGCTGCTTCCAACATAAACGACGTATCCGGCTGGTCTAACAAATAATCTAAAATCCCCCCGCCGCTAAAAATAATACACATCCCCTGCCGGTGCTGAATCTGGCTGCGAAAATAACGGTTAATATCCTCCAGCGTCACCACCTCTGGAACCAAAGAGGACAAAAGCTGAAACTCGTCCAAAATGAGCACCAAAATTTTGCCCTGCAAAGCTGGCTGCTGCTCCAAAAACCCCTTAAAGTAAGATAACGGGTCACGTTTCAAGCGGCTGTATTTTGGCTGAGGAATATGGGCATCCGGCACAGCCTCAATAATCGCCCGGATAATCTCGCGCAAAAACATCGTCGTGGGACTGCCGCTCAGCCGCTGCATATCCACATAGGCCAAAATATAATCTTCGTTATTCATCACATACTGCTGAAACTGAAATAGCAGCGACGTCTTGCCAATGCGACGAGGCCCCCACAATAATACCGCCTCCCCTGGGTGTAAATTCCGTAAGTTATTGACCAGCATGCGCAGTTCCTCATCCCGGCCAACAAAACCCTCTCCCTTAACAGGCCCCAATGTATAAGGATTGTGAAACTGCTGTACCAAAGTGGCATCTTCAGTTAACTTTGCCGGATTACTGGGCGACTGCTGTTTGACCTGCCGCACCCCTTCCAACTGGCGCAGCTTGTCAATGATCCAGATGACGCTTTCAGGTGCTACCCGCCCCAACCCAAAACGCACTTTGGCAGATCCATCTACCAGGCGATCGGCGTGAAAGCTCAACATGCCCACACCTTGATCGGCGGGAATGCTGCTAATGTCGCGCACCAGACCCGGCCTGTCCAGCGCGGTAATTTCTATTTCTATACGAATCGGATCGCTGCGTACCATCCAGTCGGCATAAATGAGAGGATGCAAATGTTTGACTCGCGGACAATCTGAACGGTGAATGGTGGCGATATTTTTTTTGGTGACATAGCCCACTATTGGGTCTGGCTGCAAGGGGTTGCAGCATTTTGCCAATTTTTGTTTGAGATTGGGGTCGGCCATGGAAAGCACAACCGGACGCAAGCTCCATTCGTCCATTTCGGCGGCGGCTCTTTTTTGTATGTGCTTTACAACTTTTTGGGGGGAGCTTTGCCCCAGGCCAATTTCTGTAAGCATTTTTTGCTGGGATTCATAGCCTAAATCGTGTGCAGCTTTTTGAAGCCGGGATTGGGCGTCAACAGAAGAAAGAATGGTACCTTCCTGGCGGAGGGCTGTATCTAAAATTTGCCAACCTGCTTCGGCGGCTTTGGTGGGTTCGCGTTCGCGCAGCCAGCGGCGAATGGCAATGCGCGCTTTGTTTGTTTGCACAAAGTTTAGCCATTCTGGCAGGGGCCCTACACTGGCGCGGCTGGTGAGAATATCGACGTGATCGCCGCTTTGTAAGGGGTAGTCCAGGGGCATCATGGAGCCGTTGATAACAGCCCCGGTACATTGATTGCCTAACTGGTCGTGGATGGCGTAGGCAAAATCAACGGCCGTTGCCCCCTGCGGCAGCATTTTAACATCACCATCCGGGGTTAAAACAGCAATTTTCCCTGGGGGCGGTTCTTTCCATTCCGGGAATTCTGGCAAATATTGCTTGGGAACACCCTGCCATTCTGCAGCCAGTCCGTAATCGGCCACCAAATCCATTAACGGATCGCGAATGGCTATGCGCACGCCATCCACTTGCTCTGTGCGAATGGATGTGTGGATGGCACGGTAGCCATTCACACGGGGCAGAGCTATCATGTCGCGCAGCACATCGGGTACGGGCTGCCAATTTTTGTGTATCACCCCCAGCGCCCGGTAGCAGGTCATTTCATCCGGAACAGTAACGATGATGGATTGGGCTAAATAGATGTTGTAATGGCGGCCTTTTTCCATTTTCAGGTTGTAAAGGTCGAGCATGCTCCGCTTTTTCAGGCTTAATGAGGCCTGAATGCCGGATGCAGCAAGTGTTTTTTGCAGTTGGGCGAGCAGTGGGGTTATTTTTTGTTCGGCGAGTGCTTTGTTTGCTTCGGCAACGGCCGTTTCGTATTCCTCTGGCTGTAACAACTGAAAGGCAAAGTCATCTAATTGTCGTTTTACAATGCGCATGCCCAACCTTTCGGCAAAGGGACTGAAAATGTTGCGGGTGACGGTGGCATAAGTTAGCCGCCGATCTTCTGGCAGCACTTCTAAAGAGTGAAAGTTGTGCAGGCGGTCAGCCAGTTTAATGATAACGGCCGTTGGTGAACGATACATGATATTGGCCGCCCAGGGCAGCCGTTGGGAAAGGTCATTGTCCGGCTCTGCCACAACAGCTTTGCTTTCACTGGGATAAACGTACCCCAACCGGCCTAAAAGCGTAATATCTCTCACCAAATTCGCAATCGGCTCACCAAATAATCTGCCAATTTCTTCAATTTCCAGCGGTAAAGCATATTTGGGCTTGGCAACGTCGTGGAGCAATCCGGCAATCAACACATCGGCAGGGGCATACCATTCCGCCAAATACCGCGCAACGGCCAGTGGGTGCGCCAGATAAGGTTCACCGTTCAAGCGAAAGGCATCTTTGTGCGCGGCGGCAGCTACATCCAATGCTTCTTTTACGCGCTTGATGTCGTCTTTTGGCAAATATGATGCTATGTGGGACAGAAATCCGTTTAAGTGGGGTAAAAGGATTGATGCCTCTGTTTCTGTCATAGAAACAGTATAATGGATTGTCGTTATATTGTCTATATTGCGAACTTAAAATTTTGTGGTGCAGTGGTGGGTGAGGGTGTGCAACAGAAACGGCCGTTTTGCGTACTGCCCACTA
>CAZRIB010000336.1:0-4766 GCA_964600035.1 uncultured Ardenticatenaceae bacterium
CCATCTTTGGCAATGGCAATTTCAATCAACACTTTGGTGTTAAAAATATCGGCATATGTAACATGCACACCCAGGTCGATATTGGCACTGCCCCACCGTCCTGGCCCCATCAACACAAACCGCTCTTTTTCCAAACGTTTGTTCAGGCGGCCAATGGCACGCCCCAGCTCCATCTTTGTCTGTTGGTCGGCCTTTTCATGGTAATTTTGTGGGTCTACAAAAATGACATAGCGAATGTTAAGTGCGCACCCATCCGGAACCAACCGGTTGGCGGTAAACAATATCTTTTCATCGGGGATATTGGCAGGGATTTCAACTTTCTGTTCTTCTTGTCGCTGACTCAGCGGACGGCACTGTACCAATGTGAGGCGGTAATTGGTTTTGGGGTAATGTTGTTCAATATCTACTGTATATTCAATGTCTACAGGTGTGCCGTATGCTTTTTCCAGTCGTTTCAAAGCCGTTTTCATTAAATGAACAAATTTTTTGTCCTGAAGCAGGGTGTCAAATGTCAAGACAAAATGTTCGTCATTGCTGAGTGAGCCAATTGAAAGCAGTTTTTGCAGGTATTCGCCTTTGTCTACGGAGGCAATTTGGCGGAGGAATGGGTAGTTGATGTTGAGGAGTTCGGTGACGGGGACGGTGGTAAATTGGTTTGTTTCCAGGTCTAGAACGTCTACAGACCATTGTGAGTATTGGCGGATGGCTTTGGCGGTGGTTTCTGGCCGCAGTTGGGGGTGGCTGAGGGCTATCATGCGGGGGTAGTCGTTGTCTACGCGGTCAACGGCGCGTGTGCCCATGCCCCAGACCAGCCGCAGGAAGCCGTCGCTGCGCTGGATTTTTGGGTGCCAGCGGAAGGGGTTTTTGCTGAAACCAACGCCGGCGAGTGTGGGCATGAAGTAACGGCCGTAACGCCTGCCTTCCACCCGCTGAATCAAAATACCCATCCGTTCATCATAATCAATCATGCCATTTTGCTGCCGGTAGAGAAGGGCATCCGGGTTTAGCGTACAGGCAAACACCCGTTTAATGGCATTTTGCAGTGCCTCCAGATTTTCTTCCGGTGTGCCCTGGTTGGGGCAAAAATAGCTGTCATATTTACCGGCAAAGGCTGTGCCAAAGCTGTCTTCCAGCAGGCTGGAAGAACGAACAATGATGGGACTGTCACCCATCTCTTCCAGAACCATTTGGAGTTGGGACACAATGTCATCAGGCATTTTCCCTTTTAGATGGGCTTCTACAATGGCTGGGTATTCTGCCTGAATTTCTTCAAATGTGCGGTATTTCTGGTTCATATACGGAACCAGATTGTTCATTAAGTGAAATTCATAGATGACCTCTGTGCCGACAAAATATGAGTCGGGCATGGAGACTTGTTCGTGGATATCCTCATCGGGTGAATCACTGGGTTGGCACAGGATTTTGTAAGCCAGCATCACCCCTGCCGCTTTGCCGCCAATTTTGCCGTTGCCAATGCGCCGTTCATAGATGTGGCGCAGGTCGGCGATGGTGAAAACGTGTTTGGCAATGCCTATGTACGGCAGTTGGTCGCTGATCATGCGTTTAATGAGGACAACTTTTATCTCTTCCAGGTGATGTTTGACTTTTTCTTGTCGTTCTGGCGGCATACGTTCATAAATTTCGCCTTGCCGAAAGAGGAGTTCCCAGGGGGCAATTTCCGGGTTGAAGTTGAGTTCTACGGTTTCGGTGGGTTCTGGTTGTTCACTTAGAACGTCGTTTATGAGGCGTTCTAGCAGGACGCTGCCCAGGTTGTTGGCAAAGTAGGCGTCGGTGTGGTAGTCGCGGATGCGATCGATGCGTTTTTGCCACATGCTGGCTTCTTCCTGGACAAAGGGGTCGTCCAGCCCTTCGCGTTTTTGTGATTCGAGGGCTAGTTTTTTGACTTCGTGTTCGAAGGTTTCGGGGGTGACGATGCCGCGCCGGTAAAGTTCTTCTCGCATACGGATGCGGATTTTGTCGCAGAGGATGGGGTATTGTGCCAGCCGGATGTAGATGTCGATGGCGGGTGTGACGCTGCGGAGGAATGGCATGCTCATGTGCGCCTCCTGTGTGGGTGTTCAGTTTGTGTGGGTGAAACGGCCGTTTCCGGGTGTGGGCGTGGAGAACGGCCGTTTCGCAGTGGGAATGTCATGTATCTTATCGTGTCAGATTTTTAGCGAATAGGTTATAGACTATTGTACATTTTCGGAGATAGCCGGGGCAAGGTAGCCAATGGCTTTGTCTTGCTGGCCGTCCATGAGAATGTGCAGGTATTTGCCGCCGGTAACGGCCGTGACATCAATGACCCGAATATAAGGCGACAACTCTGCATCATGGGGCGACAACTCCTCCAGTAAATTGGGTGAATCCTGAAAAAACGCCCAATCAAAATAATTTTCGCCATCCAGAATAAGTGGCAGCGAATGAATGCCCGACTCCACCAAATCCTGGAAAAAGTGCGTGCCATAAGACAGCTCCGGCATGTTGCCATTTTGAGAAACCGCCATTTCAATCAACACTTTTGTGTTAAAAATATCAGCATACGTCACCCGCACCCCCAAATCCAGGTTGACACTCCCCCAACGCCCTGGCCCCATTAGCACAAACGCTTCATCACTCAACGCCTTGTTAATGCGGCCTATGGCCCGGCCAATTTCCTGTTTTTGGGTCACATTGGGTACAGTGGCATATGCTTTCGGGTCTACATAAACCACATAGCGGATATTTTCTGCTTTGCCATCTGGAATAAGGTGGGATGATGTGAACAGAATATCTTCCTGTGGGATGTTATCGGGAATGGTCACCCGTTCTTCATGGCCGCGCTGGCTTAATGGCCGGCATTGGAGAATGTGTAGTTTGTAATCGGGGTAGGGGTAATTGGGGATAATTTCAATGGCAAATTCAATGTCAACCGGCACGTTGTAGGTATGTTCCAACCGCATCAGCGCCGTCCGCAGCAGTTTGATGGCTTTACGGTCATTGGTGAAGTTGTTGAATGTCAAAACAAACCTGTCTTCATGGGTGAGGGAGCCTGCTGAAATGATCTCTTGCAGGAAGTCCCCTTTGTCTTGGGAGGCAAGCAGGCGCAAGAATGGAAAGTTGGGGTTGAGTACTTCGGCCAGCGGTACGGTGGTGAAACGGTTTTCTTCCATGTCAATGACATCGACCATGCGCTGTGAGTAAAGCCGGATGGCCTGAGGGGTGGTTTCTGGCCGCAGCTGCGGGTGGCTGAGGGAGACCATGCGGGGGTAGTCGTTTTCGCCCCGGCCAACGGCACGTGTGCCCAGCCCCATGACGATGCGTAAAAAGCCGTCTTCCCGGCGAATTTTGGGGTTCCAGCGGAAGGGGTTTTGGCTAAAGCCTACACCGGCGATGGTGGGGAAGAAGTAACGGCCGTACCGCTCACCAGATACCTTTTGCAGCAAAATTGCCATCCGTTCGTCATAATCAATCAGTCCGTTTTTCTGCCGGTACAAAATGGCATCCGGGTTTAGGGAACTGGCATAAATGCGCTTGATCGCCATCAGCAGGGCATCCAGATTTTCTTCTGGTGTGCCCTGGTTGGGGCAAAAATGGCTTTCGTATTTTCCGGCAAAGGAGAAGCCAAAGTTGTCTTCCAGCAAGCTGGATGAACGCACAATAATGGGGCTGTTACCCATCTGTACAAGGACTTCTCTTAGCCGATCGACGATTTCGTCCGGGAAACGGCCGTTCAAATGATCTTCAACAATCTTTGGGTACTGCTCCCGAATCTCATCCAGAGGCCGATACTTTTGATTCATGTGATGGTCCAGGTTATTCATCAAGCGAAAATCATACGTGACCTCACTGCCAATAAAATACGACTCAGGAATATCCACATCGTCACTCATATCAGGCCCAAGCTCCGGGTCCGGACGCTGCAAAATCTTCCAGGCCAACGCCATACCGGCCGCCTTCCCCCCAATCTTGCCAGTACCAATCAACCGTTTGTATATCCGGCGCAAATCGGCAATATCAAACACATGCTTGGCCACCGCAATAAAACGAAGCTGGTCGCTAATCATGCGCTTTATCAGCACCACCTTAATCTCTTCCAGATGATGCTTGATTTTTTCCTGTTCTGGCGGAGCCATGGCCTCATATATTTCACCCTGACGGAACAACAACTCCCACGGCGCAATTTCTGGATTAAACGTCAGCTCATGAGAAGAAGTAGAAGGCTGTGACCCCAAAACCTCCTCAATAATCTGATTGAGCAAAGTAATGCCCAAATTGTTGGCAAAATAAGCGTCTGTTTGATAATCACGAATGCGTTCCTTGCGCCGCTGCCAGACATTTGCCTCCTCATGACCAAACCCCTCGCGTGCTTGCGACTCTCTCGCCTTTTCTGTGACCTCACGTTCAAATTCAGCCTGGCTGATGATGCCGCGTTTGAACAACTCTTCACGCATACGCACGCGAATTTTGTCGCTCAACACCGGATATTGTGCGAGTTTGATATAGACATCAATGGTTGGGGTAACACTGCGAAGAGGCTTTGTATTCATAATAATGACATGACTAATGATTGATGATGAAGAGATTTAGGAGATTGGAGAATTGACAAGTTACAAGTGGCATGTTGCAGGCTTTGAAAATTACGAATTACGAATTATGAATTACGAAGCGGCTCTTGCCACCTGCCACCTGCCACATTTTCATTCATTTGCTGGTGCGCCGCAGGCGTGTGGTGTCTGTCCTGAAAATAGGACGCAGATTAACGCAGATGACGCAGATAAAGAACA
>CAZRIB010000337.1:0-4747 GCA_964600035.1 uncultured Ardenticatenaceae bacterium
TGACTGGGTGACAAGGGTGCTGTTGGAATGGGCGAAAAAATCCGAACGCATAATGATTTGCGCGTTTACCAAAAGAGCTTTGATGCAGCGATGACGATATTTGAGTTGTCAAAGCAATTTCCAGTGGAAGAAACTTATGCCCTAACTGACCAAATACGCCGTTCGTCTCGATCAGTTTGTGCCAATCTGGCAGAAGCATGGCGGAAGCGTCGCTATCAAAAAGCATTTATCAGTAAATTGTCGGATGCTGAAAGTGAAGCAGCAGAAACACAAGTTTGGCTGGAATTTGCCGTAAAATGCGGTTACCTTCAGCGTGACGAAGCAAAATTGCTTTATCTGACATATGATGAAATTTTACGGACAATAGTTGGTTTAATTACTCACCCTGAAACCTGGATAATCAAAAAGAAAAGGTGACTGATCATATTGTTTGCTCAGCCACCTTTTCACCTTGTCACCCCGTCACCTTTTCACCTTGTCACTCCATCACCCAGTCACAAACCCCTCTTGCACCAACAACTCTGCATTTAGCACAGAGCCGCTGGCTGCCCCGCGTAATGTGTTGTGGGTAATTGACAAAAAGCGCAAATCTTGCACCGGGCATTCCCGCACGCGCCCGACAGTCCAGGCTAACCCGTTTCCACTGTCACGATCCAGCCGGGGTTGGGGCCGGTCTGGTTCTGGCCGGTAGATGAGCACGGGGTCTGGCATGGATGGCAGATCGCGGCTCATTGCCGGTGGCTGCCAGCTTTGGAAAAGGGCAATGGCTTCTTCTGCGCTGGCTTTTTTGCTTAATTTCACGGATACACTGCCCAGGTGGCCGTCCAGCACGGGAACGCGGTTGGCCTGGGCACTGACGCGAAAGTCGGCTAATTCGATACGGCCGTTACGATACGTCCCGCACAACTTTCTGGGTTCACTTTCCAGCTTGCCATCCTCCCCGCCAATATAAGGAATGACATTATCAAAAATATCCATCGAAGAAACGCCGGGATACCCTGCGCCAGAGATAGCTTGCAGCGTCACCACCACAGCCGCCTCCAGACCGTAAGCCGCTTGCAGCACCTTCATCGGCAGCACAATACTCGTCGTTGAGCAGTTGGCATTGGCTACAATACATCCCTTCCAGCCATATTCTCGCTGCTGGTGAGGAATGATGCCGATATGGTCTGGGTTTACTTCCGGGATCAGCAGCGGCACAAAGGGATCCATGCGGTATGGGCTGGCATTGGTCAGCACCGTGTAGCCGGCGGCGGCAAATTTTGGTTCCAGCTCGCGGGCCTCTGCGGATGGCAGGGCTGAAAAAACGACGGGTGTTTTGGCTGGAATATCCAGGTTGGGTTCAGTGGGCTGCACAATCATGTTGGCGATTTTAGCCGGAGGGTCGCCGTCCAATTTCCAGTTTACACCTTCACCATACGGCCGTCCCGCCGTGCGTGCCGAACCAGTTATAGCCGCGATTTCAAACAAAGGATGATCGACAAGGTGTTCAATAAAACGCTGCCCAACTGTGCCCGTTGCCCCTAAAATGCCTACCGGGATTTTGCTGCTCATGTAAAACCTCCTCAAAAACAAAGATTGATGGATTGATAACATTAAGGAATGAAGATTTAATAACTTACGGGAGATTAGAGACTGGAGATTAGAGATTATACCGGTCTCCAATCTCTAATCTCCAATCTCAGTTTTGTAGGTTATTTCATTCTCGTTCCTAAGATGAAAGCGGGTGGCAGTGGATTGCAGGTTAAATGTAAATAAAAACGCCACCACCCTTATTGGGGCGATGGCGCTTGTTCGCTAATCGCGGTTCCACCCAATTTCAGCACTCCGTTGCACACAGACTGCCCTTTGGCACGGCCGTTAACGGGGCCAACCGTACTTGCTTACTCACACATTCAGCAAATCACTCACGGGGGGTATTCTGCACCGTCTTGGATGTGATGGCTTCCAGCCTACAGACCACTCACTCTCTGGAACCGGCTCAGTGCGTACTCGTCCCGGTCATCGTTTTCAAAAAACTATTGGCGAACATTATGAGGGATCGTAACAGGCATGTCAAGCGTGGATGCTTCCAAAAATACACAAAGTTCCAAACCGCTTTTTGTACGTTTTTTTCGGATGATGGATGAAGATGCAGCAGGCAAAATGAAAGTTTTGGCGTCGATTCAGGCCATCACGCATAATAGCCCCATGAACATGAATGCAGAAAAAATGATTCAGACCAGAAGATTGACTGTAGACGCCCTATCGCCTGATGAGGCTGCTTTGGCAGAAGCCGCGGCCGTTATTCAACGTGGCGGGCTGGTTGCTTTTCCGACTGAGACGGTTTATGGGTTGGGTGCAAATGCGCTGGACAGTACGGCCGTTGCCAAAATTTTTGCGGCAAAGGAACGGCCGTCACACGACCCCCTGATTGTACACGTTGCCGGGGCTGACCAACTGCCCCAACTGACCACCCATGTGCCGCCCATCGCCCGGACATTGGCGGCCATGTTTTGGCCGGGCGCACTGACGCTGGTGCTGCCAAAATCGGCCATCGTGCCGGATATTGTGACGGCTGGCGGCCCCACGGTTGCCGTACGCTGTCCCTCCCATCCTCTGGCACTGGCACTTATTAAGCAGGCCGGTACACCCATTGCGGCCCCCAGCGCCAACCGTTTTAGCCACACCAGCCCCACCACTGCCCAGCACGTGTGGGATGATTTGGCCGGGCGCATTGATTTGATTTTAGATGGCGGCCCAACACCCATCGGGGTGGAATCGACAGTGCTGGATGTGACAGGAGATGTTCCGGTGGTGCTGCGTCCCGGCGGCGTGGCGGTAGAGGCCTTGCAGGCAGTGGTGGATGTGGTTGTGCCTCAACGGCAGATGAAGAAGGGGACGGATGTGCTGGCTTCGCCGGGGATGCTGGACAAGCATTATGCGCCTAAAGCGGCGCTGTGGCTGTTTACGGGGGAGCATTGGCTGGCGCGGATGCAGTCGGAGTTGGTGGCGGAGTTGGCAAACGGCCGTTTACCTTCGCTGCTGCTGGCAGAAGAGGATTTGGGGGCATTTGCGCAGTTTGATGTGCCTAAATTTGTCATGGCATCGGCGGCTGACTTAACGGCCGTTGCCCGCAATCTTTACGCCTCCCTACGTGCGGCCGACCAGCCGGGTACGCAGCTCATCTTTGCCCGCGACTTTCCGCCAGAAGGACTGGGGTTAGCCATTCGTGACCGTTTGCGCCGTGCCGCAGTGAGAACGATTGGAGATTAGAGATTAGAGATTGGAGATTGGAGATTGGAGACGGAGAGGGGACAGGTGGTTGACTTCTTGCCCTGTTGTCATCACCTGTCCCCTATTTTCTTTAAGGCTCATCACCAAACAGGGATGGTGGCAAGTCGCAAGTTGCAGGCAGCAGGTCGTCATTTCCTGAGGTAACTTGCCCCATGCAACCTGCCACATGAATTTTACCCAACGAGCTTGACCAGGTGATATTTCCGCCGCCCTTTGCGCAGCACAACAAATCGGCCGTCAATGGCATCGTTTATAGTTACCCGCTGCCCCAGGTCAGAAATACGTACATTGTTCAGATAAACGCCGCCGCCCTGAATGGTGCGCTTGGCATCGCCACGAGAGGAAGCCAGTCCGCTTTCGGCCACCAAATCAATGACGGACATGCCATCGCCGCCTAATTTTTCTTTGGGCAGTTCGCTGGAGGGGACGTCGGCGAAAATGTCGGCAATGTCAGAAGCATCCAGCCCTTCCAAATCGCCGCCAAAGAGGACCTGGGCGGCTTTTTCTGCTTTGGCAACGGCCGTTTCCCCATGAATCATACGCGTCACTTGCTGCGCCAACATCCGCTGTGCCTCACGTTTTTCCGGGCGGTTATCCACAGCCTCTTGCATGGCCGCGATCTCCTCTTTGCCAAGCCAGGTGAAAATCTTCAAATAATTCACCACATCTGCATCATCCGTATTCAACCAGAACTGGTAGAACCGGTAAGGCGACGTGCGTTCTGGTGACAGCCAAATCGCGCCAGACTCCGTTTTGCCAAACTTGGTGCCATCGGCTTTGGTAATAAGCGGATAAACCAGCGCGTGTGCTTTGGCCCCATGTACCCGGCGAATCAGTTCCACCCCGGCGGTGATGTTGCCCCATTGGTCGCTGCCGCCAGCCTGCATGACGCAATTTTCATGCTCAAACAGATACAAAAAGTCATACGCTTGCAGCAGCATGTAGCTGAATTCTGTAAAAGAAATGCCCGCTCCTTCGCGGTCTAGCCGTGATTTAACAGAATCTTTGGCCATCATGTAATTGACGGTGAAATGTTTGCCTACATCTCGCAAGAAATCCATCATGGAAATGGGGGCTAGCCAGTCGGCATTGTTGACGATTTTGGCCGGATTACTTTTCACCTCAAAGTCCAGAATACTGGCCAATTCATTTTTGATTTTGGAGACGTTGTATTCGATTTCTTCGCGGGAGAGCAGGTTGCGTTCTGCTGATTTGCCGCTTGGGTCGCCGATCATGCCTGTGCCGCCGCCGGCAAGGGCTATGGGGGTATGGCCAAAGCGTTGTAAGCGGGCTAACCCCATCATGGCGACAAGGTTGCCGATGTGGAGGCTGTCGGCTGTGGGGTCAAAGCCGTTGTAGACGGATATTTTTTCTTTGGCGAGTAGTTCTGGCACGGCTTCGGTGTGGTCAAAAACGAGTCCGCGCCAGCGAAATTCTTCAAATGCGTCTTTTGCTGTCACGTTTTGCTCCT
>CAZRIB010000338.1:0-2478 GCA_964600035.1 uncultured Ardenticatenaceae bacterium
TCACCTTTGCTGAGTTGTAACGGCCGTGTCGTGATGAGAAGGGTGATAGGTTTGGTTTAGTACTTGCCAGACACGTTTCAATTCATTACTTAATGCGGTAATCAAATTTGAAACTTCAGGCATATCATTATTTTTGCTGGCTTCCTCAAGCGCTTTGCACAAAGCAGCAACCGATTTAATACCAATGTTCGCGCTGCTTCCTTTAAGGGTATGAGCCAGCCTGTTCAAATCAACCATTTCCTCTGTATTAAAAGCGGTCAAAATACCATTAAACAAATGAGCCGATTCCTTCAGATAAAGAGGAATTAATTCTTCCAGCATTTCCTCGCCGCTTTCTCCTAAAATTTGGGTGATAAATGCCATATCAATCGGCCACTGCGCATTTTTTTCATGTGCAGCTTGCCGTCTGGCTTGCCCATTTTCAGGAGCATTAGGAGCCGGTTCCGCTTTTTCAGGATGTAAATATCCGGTTTGTGTAAATGGCGCAATTGGTTGGCTGGCATTTAAGGCTCTTACCAGCTCCGGGATGCGTACAGGCTTGCTGACGTAATCATCCATGCCACTGGCCAGGTATTTTTCTTTATCACCAGCCAGCGCGTTGGCCGTCATCGCAATAATTCGCGGCATTTTTTCAGCAGGCAGTGATTCTTTTATCTTTTGTGTTGCTGTGACACCGTCCATTTCTGGCATTTGTACGTCCATCAACACAACATCGTAAATTTGCCGTTTTACGGCATGGAGTGCTTCTAACCCATTGCCAGCAACATCCGCTCGATACCCCAACCGTTCAAGTATACGCAGGATGACTTTTTGATTGACGGCATTGTCTTCTGCGACAAGGATGCGTAAGGGATGGCTTTTCCCCATCTCTTTGTTGAGTCCGATATTTGAGCTTTGTACTTGTGGGATGGGTGTTGTTAGGCCGCTTAGGGTGTTGGCTAATGTGTTGAAGAGAACCAGTGGCTTTACTGGTTTGGTTAGCTGCGTGTCAAACGGGCTGTTGTTGACATCGATTCTGGTGCTTACTGAACTGGCAAGGATGAATGGGGCTTTTATGTTTGGGAATTGTTCTTTTACTGAATTTGCCAGCATTAAGCCGTCCATTTCTGGCATTTGCATGTCCAGCAGGAAGATGTCGTATGTCTGGTTGGCTGCCAGGTGTTTGAGTGCTTCTGGGCCGCTGGCAACGGCCGTTGCCAGCATACCCCAGCTTTGTGTTTGGTGCACTAAAATATCTCGATTGGTCTTGTTGTCATCGACAATCAAAATGCGCTTGCCAGCCAGCAGCTGTTTTTGGTCTTGTTTATACAGTGTGGGCTGCTGCGGGTGGACATCTGTCTGAATGGTGAAGTGAAAAGTGGAGCCAGCGCCCATTTCGCTTTCTACCCAGATTTTGCCCCCCATGAGTTGGGTTAAGCTGCGGCAAATGGCAAGCCCCAGACCCGTTCCGCCATACTTTCTGGTGGTTGATGGGTCTACCTGGCTGAATGAGCGGAAGAGGCGATCCATGCGGTCTTTGGGGATGCCAATGCCAGTATCTTTGACGCTGAAGTGGAGTTCGTAACGGCCGTTTTCCAGGTAACGGCCGTTGCCCATCACAGTAACTTCGCCCTTTTCAGTAAACTTAACCGCATTCCCCAGCAAATTCACCAAAATTTGCCGCAAGCGCGTAATATCACCAATCAGCAGCACAGGTACATGAGGCTCCAGGAAATAAGCCAAATCCAGATTTTTATTAGCAGCCGGACCGGCAACCAGGTCCAGCGCCTCCTCAACACACTGGTAAACATTAAATGGCGCTTTTTCCAGCTCCAACCGCCCAGCTTCAATTTTAGAGAAATCCAAAATGTCATTAATAATCGCCAGCAAAGCATCACCGCTGCTGCGAATTGTAGAGACAAACTCTTTTTGCTCTCCGGTAAGTGGGGTATCCAGCAGCAAGCCAGTCATGCCAATAATGGCATTTAACGGCGTGCGAATTTCGTGACTCATATTCGCCAGAAATTCTGATTTTGCTCTTGCTGCTGACTCGGCCGCTTCCTTGGCCTGGCGCAGTGCTTTTTCTGCCAGCACTCTATCCGTGATGTTACGCACCAATGCAATGACTTGATCGCCCAAAACGGGCATCAATCGGGCTTCGAAGTGCTTTTCGCCATCCGGAGCGGGTAAAGTGTATGAAACGGTTTGCAATGATTGGGAGTCGATTGTGCTGGTGATGCCATTCAGTAAAATCTCAGCAACTTGCTGTGGAAGTGTGCTGAAAATTGATCGGCCAAGCAGTAATTCCCGGGGCTGGTAGTCATGGCTGTTTTGCCCGGAACGGTAATCCAGGTAGATGCCATTTTTGTCCAGTCGGAAATATTGATCAGGCAGCGCATTAAATACTGCTTGCAGTTCAGAAGTTGTTTGCAGTAATTTTTGTTCGGCCTGGAGACGTTCTGTTAAATCAGTGACAACACTAATTGATCCAACGACTTT
>CAZRIB010000338.1:2578-4708 GCA_964600035.1 uncultured Ardenticatenaceae bacterium
TTATCAACAACGGTTAACCCCTGACTCATAGAGTTCATGATTTGTACAGCAAAGTCCCGTTGTTGTTCCAGCTCTTCTTGATACTGCTTGCGCTGCAACGCCCCTAAAATAATCTCTCCGGCTACTCTAAGTACTGACCAGTGATTGGATGACCAAACTTGATGCGTATTAATAGATTCCATACAAATAAGGCCAATAATCTGCTGATTTTGGAACAACGGAACAATCGCAGAAGTTTGAATGCCTTCATTGGTCAAAATTACTTTGCCCTTTGTCAGGTCTGCCGGGAGTTTGTCAGTGTCTAAAAATAAAACGCCATCACTAGTTGCAATTTGTTTTAAGTAAAAACGAAGAAGTTCTGAAGAGATTTGTTTGTTTTGGTTAGGGCTGCGCCACCAGCCAAATTGGCAATTTACGTAACTTTTTGCCGACAGCTCTTCGCCTTTAAGCAGGAAAACATATGCCCTGTCGATATTTGTAAACAAGGCTATATCTTCCAATGCTTCATTGATGCCATTGTCTAATTCTTGTACAGGCAGGTTGATGAATGTGGCGGATATCGATGTAAGGAGTTGTTGCAGTGCGCCTATCTCTTGCAGGGTGGTTTCTGCCTGTTTTCTGGCGGCCAGTTGGGTTTGCAGGTCGTTGAGCAGGCGGGCGTTGGCTAACGATTGGCCAGCAGCGGCGGCAACGGATTGTGTAAGAGCAATCTCTTCTGTGGTAAACGGCCGTTTCTCTGTTGCATTTAACGCCAACGTACCAATGACTTCTCCCCGAACAACCAACGGCACAATCAGCATCGAAACAATTGCATGTGACCGTGCCAATTCAGACATCCCCGCCTCCTGGCGTGGATCCGTGCGGGCATCCGTCATCATGACAGGTTTGCCTTCCAAAACAACCTGTTTTGTGGCCGGGTTATTTTCCAATGGAATGCGAGTCCCCAATACCGATTCCCTGCCCGGTGCTAATGCCTGCGCTGCAATGACAACATGTGTTTTCTCATCATTAAGCAGCCCAATAGCAGCCTGGGGAAGATCAAACACCTTGATTAGTTCTTCACAGACAATGGTTAAAATGGCCTGTTGGTCTTGAGTGGAAGTTGTGGCCGCAATAACCCGGTTGAGCAGTTTTGTTTCCCTGAGCTGCTCTTCCAGTTCATGCTTCATCAATTCTTGTTCTGTAATGTCAAAGGCAACGCCAACAGCCCCATCAACCTCACCATCTTCTGATAAAAGAGGCTGATAATGAAGCTCAAAAGTATGTTCCTGAAATGTCACAACATTACTGACAGGCTTCCCCGCATAAACATCATCCAGCTTTTCAACGACGCTGGGTGCGAATTTTTTGAAGACGTAAATTGAATGGCCGGCTAATTCATTATCTTTGAGACCAATATTTTTTAGCCCCATCCCCTTCATGAGAAGAATTTTCCGCTCTTTGTTCAGCGCGAACATGATAACCGGGGTGTTGTTTACAATTGTTCCCAATTGGACCTTGGCTTGTCCAAGGGCGGCTTCTGCTTTTTCCTGGGCTTCTTTGGCAGATTTAACAGCTTCTTGCAGGCGGGCATTGGCAATGGATTGACTGGCAGCGGCGGCTACCCGCATGGCAAGCTGAATTTCTTTGTTGGTGAATTCCCGTTTAACCAATGAATCCAGGCCAATTGTGCCAACAACTTTGCCCTGGATGATGAGTGGTATGATGAGCAGAGAGACAGTGCCGCGCAGGGCGAATATTTTTTTTAGATCTGCCTGATCTTCTGTATCCCTCGTGTCTAAAATGGCGACTGGCTCGCCAGTGTTGAGAACTTTTAGGGTGGCTTGATTGGGGGGAATAATGATGCCTAAGGCGGACGGCCTGCCAGGAGAGAGATACTCGGCTACGACTTTGAGGGTTTGTGTGTCTTCATCATAAATGGTCACGGCCGCTTGTGGCAGGTTAAATGCAAGTGCAAGCTCCTGGCAAATAATTTCCAGTTTTTTTAGCGGTTCCAGTGTGGAGGTGAGGGCTGTGAGTGTCCGATTGAGCAGGATGGTCTCTTTTAGCTGCTGTAACTGTTCGTTTTCGCTTGCTATCTGTTCGGTAATGTCTCGGACGGTTGCAATAAAGTGCCTGCCATCAGCAAGG
>CAZRIB010000339.1:0-4441 GCA_964600035.1 uncultured Ardenticatenaceae bacterium
AACTGGTCTTTTTGGATGAGCCAACAGCCGGTGTCGATCCGGTTTCTCGCCGGGCATTTTGGGACTTGCTTTATGAACTGGCAGCGGAAGGCACTACGATTTTTGTGACCACCCATTACATGGATGAGGCGGAACATTGCCACCGGCTGGCGTTTATCCAGCGTGGCCGCATCATTGCCTATGGGTCTCCGGCGGAGATTAAACAGGAAAAGATGCGGGGTGACGTGCTGGAGTTGAATCCGTCGGATGCAGGGCGGGCGGTTTCTGTGTTGAAAACGGCCGTTCGCACCTACCACCTGCCGTTAGAAGAAGTTGCTTTGTATGGCGCATTTGTGCATGTTGTGGCCCCCAACATGGCCGAGCACCAGGAAAAAATAGCCACCGTTTTACAAGAGGCAGGCATTCAGCCCGGAGAAATGAGCATTATCGAGCCATCTTTGGAAGATGTCTTTATCTCTTGTGTGCGTGAATGATTCAAAGGGACGCAGAACTGATTTTTTAGGGTCTTTATCAAATAGTGTGCCGATTGCCGTAACTTGTGGCAAGTGGCAGGCTGCATGTGGCAAGTTGCCTTAGGAAACGACGACCTGCTGCCTGCAACTTGCGACCTGCCACCATCTGCAAGCACTCTATTTAGTGATGAACCAAAAGTGTCAAGTTGAAGAGGTAAATAATGAACAAATTACAACGATTTTTCCTGATTGTGACAGCCTTCATGGTTTTGACAATCCTGAGTGCCTGTGCCTCTGTTGGCAGCAGCAGCGCAGACGCAATTTCTGCGGCCGGTGTGGTGGAGGCAGCAGAAGTGATGGTTGCTCCGGAACTGGGCGGGCGTGTTGTGGACGTGTTTGTCGGCGAAGGTGAGCCGGTCAAGGCCGGAGATCCGTTGTTCCGGATTGAAAGCAAGGAATTGGCCGTGCAGCGTGAACAGGCTGTGGCGGCTTTGGAAGCGGCAGAGGCTGGTTTGCAGGCGGCGCAAACGCAGGCAGAGGCGGCCAATGCAGCGGTGGCATTGGCAGATGCCGGGGTTTCGTCGGCGGAGGCGAATGTGGTTGTGGCAGAAACGGCCGTTGACGCAGCCAACGCCACGCTGGAATCGGCCAAAGCCGCTTTGGAAATGGCCGAAGTGCAATACCAGATTGCCGTTTCTGCGGCCCGACTGGAAGAAAAGCCTCTGCGTGAAACAGCATGGGCGCAAACATTGTCTAATGAATTTTCCACACCCCCCTGGTATTTCCAGCGTGAAGAAACATTGGCCGCAGCCCAAACAGAAGTGGATGCTGCGCTGGCTTCCTGGGAAGCGGAGCAAGCCAATTTTGAAATGGTGATGGCGGCAGATCAATTCGCAGAGTTCCGGGCGGCGGAAGAACGGCTGGCAGAAGCGCAGGCGGCCTTTTTGGTGGCTGCTGATTTACGCAGCAGGGCCATTGACCGGGCGGGGCAGGCTCCAATTGATGATTATGTGCAGTCGGTCTATGACGCGGCTTTGGCTGAGTTGAATGCGGCACAGTTGAATTATGACCAGCTTTTGACCAGTAATGTGGCTTCTGAGGTGTTGGAAGCGCGGGCACGGGTGGCGGCTGCCCGTGAACGGTATGAAATTGCGCTGGATCAGGTGGCGTTTTTGCAAACGGGTGAAGAGTCGTTGGCTGTGCAGGCGGCAGGTGCGGCGGTGCGGCAGGCGGAAACGGCCGTTTCTCAGGCAGAAGCGCAGGTTGCTCAAGCAGAGGCAATGGTGGCGGCGGCGCAGGCTGGTGTACGTGCGGCTGAAGCAGAACGGGATCAGGTTTTGGCGGCAGCAGGGCAGGCAGAGGCACAGGTTGCTCAGGCAGAAAAGATGGTGCAGCAAGCCCAGGCTGCGTTGAATTTGGTGGATATTCAAGTGGAGAAGCAGTTGGTGGTTGCGGCCGTTTCCGGCGTTATCATGACCCGGTCAGTTGAACCGGGCGAAATTGTCATGCCGGGCGTATCTGTGATGAGCATTGGCCAGCTAGACACCCTGAAAGTCACCGTCTACATACCTGAAAACAAATACGGGCAAATCCATCTGGGCGATTCGGCAGTATTAACGGCCGATTCCTTCCCAGACCGTACATTTGAAACAGTTGTTACCCGCATTTCAGACCAGGCCGAATTTACGCCAAGAAATGTGCAAACAAAAGAAGAACGGCAAACAACCGTATATGCGGTTGAATTGTCCGTTCAGGACGACAGCGGCAGCTTAAAGCCCGGTATGCCGGTTGATGTTGTGTTTGGCAATTAGGCAAACCGTTGGTAAGCGTTCGGTTGGTCAGTTAGTTGGTTTTATGACCTTTGGCAAAAGCAGTTAATCAGGGCAAGATTTGAAAAAAGGCTGACATGCCGACATGCTAACAGCCGAACGCTTACCACGTGAGCTAATTATGAGAGAGAATCAGACGAGTAGAGGGTAAATTATTAGAAAAGATGGACATATTTTCTTGAAGATGCTAAAATTTTTTTATGCCTTGTCGGGTAAAAGCTCAAGGGAAACTCTCCTCCCCCAAACTGGCACGAGAGAAACGCGACTGGATAACAACCCGGCAGGGACAGGGTAATGTTTCCCCCCCTCTTGAGCTTTGCATTACCTGAAACCGCCGAAGTGCCGCCCTCTGGTACATTAGGCAAATGAGAGTCGCCCGCACCCCCGGGCGGCTCTTTTTTTTGTGTATTTATCTCTTGTGTTAAATCTCATTAAGTCGTATCACGTAACTATCTCATAAAGTCGTATCACGTTCTGCTCTTCCCAAGTAAAAGGGAGAGCAAGTTGGAAAACAGGGAAATGAACCAAGGGAAACACATCACCCATCAAACTTTCCACCGAGACCCCCTTCAAAGGGAATGTTTTGAGCAAACGGGCGGCAGCATCAAAACATTGGAACTGACGAGTATCGGGGTCAAATTTGACTTCAACTTGTTGCTGTTTCCACTTGCCGCCTACATAATAGATTGCACTACCCAGAGAAATGATCCCGTTGCTAGCCACTCGACGAAACCAGCGACCGCGCCCCAAATAAGAATCAATGCGTTTCATATCGAGCAATTCCGTCTCCCATTCAAGACGATACGGCCGTCCCGAATGATACGCTTGCGGATAGGCGACCAATGGCGGTTGGTTATCCAATGTGGCACAAGGCAAGATGTTGTTGAGAAAGTCGCGTCGCTGATACAATGCGCTATAGAGCATTTGCCAATCGGCAAAAGTCGCCCCCTGAATCACTTGCCCCTCCCAAAGTTGATGGCTGCGTTCGGTCATGCCCTGGTCGGTTGGTCGTCCATGACGACCAAAGTGCAAAGAAATGCCCAAAGCGATCAGCCACAGGTGCAACCGTGTGGGAAACGGCGATTTCGATTTGTTGTCATAGAAAACGCTCTCATGGTCTACTTGCAATGCTTGAGGCAAGCCCCAATCGGTAAAGGCCAAGCGCAGAGCCGTTTGATAATCACCAGTATTGGCGTGACGCTCAATACGTTTCTCTCCCAACCAACAGGGATAACTCATCAAACGCACATGGGAACCGCGGTCATTCAGGTTAATCAAGGTGACTTGACCCACATCAGGAATGAATTGGTAACCTTGAGCGTCCATCTCCCATACCTCGTGGGGCAATCCTGCTGGCTTTTCTTCCTTGGGCAATGCTTGATGACGTTCGTATGGCTGGGTCAAGCCTTGTTCTTTCAAGAAGCGGCCAATACTTGCCTGACCAGGCAATTTCTGCCCCTGAAAGGCTGGGTGTTGCTCCAGTTCTTGACGCAATGTAACCGGCCCCCAACCGGGGTGTGCTTGTCGCCAGTGCAACAAAGTTGTTCTCAATTCTTCTGGAAAACTGCTCAATGCACCTGTGCTTGGTCGTCCCATATGCGAAACCAATCCCGCTCGCCCCAGCTTGCGCCCTCGGTTACGCCATTTGCGGATAGTCGATTCACGCCATCCCATACGACGGCTGATACGCCACGCCTCTTCACCAGCTTCAGAGGATTCCAAAATGTCAATTCGTTCCGCTAATGATGTCATCACGGCCATATTTCGCTCCTTTTTCAAAACATGAAAAAAGCATAAATTGGCCGCTCAAAAATTGATACGACTTTATGAGATTGTAAAGGTGCTACGACTTAGTGATATTCAACACTGGCCAGTTATAAAGAAGTATTTATGCCTGCACTTATATTACAGTGGCTAGGAGAGATGGCGAGTTGACGTGATTTGGGGTTGTTGCTATCGTGAATACATGGAACGTCAACTAGAACTCGCCCAACAATTTTTGGAACAGTCGCAGCTGCCAGATGGCAGTTGGCCTTATTACCTGACATCGGCACAAGGTTCGCCGGAACCGACATGTTACTGTGTGCTGGCTCTGGCAAACGGCCGTATTTCTGCCACAGACACCAAAAAGCAAAAAGCACTCAACTGGCTGCTTTCCCT
>CAZRIB010000339.1:4451-4678 GCA_964600035.1 uncultured Ardenticatenaceae bacterium
CTCACACTCACCCATTTACACCAACAAGAAGCCATGCGCGACCAAAACATTGCCTGGCTGCTTGCCACCCAAGGCACACCCAGCCAGCCAGACCCCTGGAACGCCATCCGCATGGACGGAAGCCTGATTGGCTGGTCATGGATAGGAAACACCTTAAGCTGGGTAGAACCCACAAGCTATGGGAAAAAAAAAAAAAAAAAAGCAGGCATCATGAACCACCCACGCAT
>CAZRIB010000340.1:0-4678 GCA_964600035.1 uncultured Ardenticatenaceae bacterium
AAATGAAATGGCGTGTCCATTATGCCTTTTTTGCCCGCAGCGGCTTCACACCGGCTGCCCAGGCATTGGCTCAGGAACACGGGGCGCTGCTGGTGGTACTGGGTCAGATGGAAGCTGATATGCAGCGTTGGCTAAAAGGGCAAGAAGAGGATTAGTTCCATAAACAGGCAGCCCCGGCAGGGGCTGTTTTTTTGATATAGCTCGTTAACATGCTTTATGCTAACTTTTATTCTGGGTTTGTGATATTTAATTGCTTAATATATCATAGTTATAACAATGATATTTATAACTATATTTACTACCAAGAGAAACCATGTTTGTTGACCGACACGAAGAACTCGCTTTTCTAAACAGGCTGCTGACACGCAAGCAACCCGGACCGGCGCAGATGCTGCTTTTGTACGGCCGTCGCCGGGTAGGGAAGACAGAGCTTTTGAAACATTGGTGCCAGCAGAGCGGTATTGAATACACCTACTGGGCTGCTGACAAAGAACCGGCCGTACTGCAGCGGCGCAGCTTCATGGCCACCATGCTGGATATGCCAGAAGAGCAGGCCACCGCCTTTGATAGCTGGCCGGCCCTGTGGCGCTGGCTGGCGCCGCGCCTGGCGAAAAAATCGGAAAAACAAATCCTCATCCTGGATGAACTGTCTTACGCTTCAGCCGCTGATCCGGCCTTGCTCTCGGCTCTACAGCACGCCTGGGATCACCATTTGCAAGAATCCAACGTGATTCTGGTGCTGTGCGGCTCGCAGGTGACGACGATGGAGGCGATCATGCAGCACCAATCGCCGCTGTTCGGCCGTTTTACCGGCCAGTGGCATTTGCAGCCGCTGCCGTTTTCCAGCTTACGCGAATTCTTTCCCGACTGGCCGGCCGAAGAACGGGTGGCTCTATACGGCATTGTGGGCGGCATCCCGGCCTACCTGCGCTGGTTGGACAGCGATATGACGCTCGTTGACAATATCCGGCAGGTCATTCTGGAACCGGGCAACATCTTCCTGGCCGAACCGGAACTGCTGCTCCACGACGAATTGCGGGACCTGTCTACTTATCAAGCCATTCTGCGGGCCATTAGCAAAGGCCACCACACCTTGAAAGCGATTAGCGACGATTGTCTCATCGGTTCATCGGGGCTCACGTTCCATCTGAACAAGCTGCAAGAGCTGCGCCTGGTGGAACGTCGCCTGCCGGTGACGTTGACCACAGCCCAACGGCGCAAGTCAAAACAAGGGCGATATCACCTGAGCGATCCCTTCTTCCGTTTTTACTTCCGTTTCCTGTCTCCCCATCTCAACTCGCTCATGTCTCCAGAAGAAACCACAGCCCACATCAAAAGCGAACTGCGGGCTTTTGTGGGTCTGTCTTTTGAGAAGCTGGCGCAGCAGTGGGTGGTGGCTCAAGCTCGCGCTGGCAAGCTGCCCTTTGCCCCGGAAGCAGTGGGCAGCCATTGGAGCCGCCGGGTGCAGGTGGACGTGGTGGCTGTCAACCACCAAAGCCGGGAGATTCTGTTGGGTGAGTGTAAGTGGGGGGAAGGGCCAGTTAAACGGCAGGTGGTGCGGGAACTCATCGAGCAGAAGGGGCTAAAGGTGCGCCAGGAGCTGCCGGACGGCGAAGATTGGACTTTCCACTACGCCGTCTTTGCCCGGGCCGGCTTTACGGAAGCGGCTGCGGCCGAATTGGCGGCTCGTGAGGGGCTGCTGGTAGACCTGGCAGTGTTGGACGAAGTGCTGTCGGCTTAACTATTGTCTCGCATCATTCATCCAGCCAGGCTGTCATCCCAGTGCCAGTTTAATCTGAATGAAATTCCTGGCCGTCACCTGCAAACTGCGCACCGGCTCAAATACCGCTCCGTTTTCAAGGTTGTTACCTGGGTTGTTTTTTATTTTGATATAGCTTTTGTTAATAATCATTATCATAAGGTATAAATAAATAAAAACCCAGCTTCTATAGAAATACTTCTTGTACTCTCAACCAACATCATTAATGCTGTTTCTATTTAATAATAGCCGGTAAATAAACCCAATAATTTGAAGGTACTGGTGTTGGCGACATTGTTACAGTAACTGTCGGCGTTACAGTAGGTGTTGGCGTTACAGTAGGTGTTGGTGTTGCAGTAGCTGTTGGTGTTACAGTTGCGGTAGTTGTTGGTGTCGGTGTGTATCCAGAAGCAGATAGAGCCACTTGATGCAGTTCCTGGTCATTGCTCCATACCAAATCAGGCACGGCCGTACCCACATTACCAGAAATAGTAAACGCCACCGTCTCCCCAGGCCGCATTCCCGGAACCGCCGGGGAAACAGAGGTGTCTTCCCCGTACACATACATCGCCCCATAATTTCCAGCCGAGGCCACCACGAAACAGCCCACTACATCCCCCCTGGGGCTGCGCGCTTCCACCACCATCCCTGGCACGGCCGCACTACCATTAAATGTGACACTGCCATAAACTATTGTAAACAAAGGGGTATTGCTGACACCCGGGCACGAAGCCACCTGGTTGCCAGCGCCAAACGTTTGGGATTGCACCGACAAAATGGCAAGGGCGCAGACAAAAACCAACAGCCCAATGCCCAGCATCCGATTGGTTTTCTTGCCCATCATCCCCCTACCCTACTGGGAAACAACCGGCAGATAGAGCCAGTAGCCAACCAGGTCTAACTTGATGGCGTGTGTTTGCCAGTCGTTTTGCCAGAGCAGAGGCGCGGAAGCTGTAGCCGTATGCCCATTTATCCTCCAGGCAATCTCCTCCCCTTCTCTGAAACCTGGAATCAACGGCACGGCCGTCCCGTCCTCGCCATAGACCGACGTAAAGCCCAGAATACCATCCTGCTGCACCACAAAACGACCGGCTATGTCCCCCTTGGGCGTGACTGCTTCAATCACCGTTCCCGGTGGTGCGGGGCTGCCGTTGATGCGCACCTGTCCATACACAATCGTGAAGTACGGCGTTGCCAGTGTACCGCTGGCAGCGTCAGTGGGCCGGTTCAGGCCATTGCTGGATGCTGGGTACGTAAGCGTCGTCGCCGTATCGGCGTAAATCATGTACCCCTCGCCCGGATTCATATCTTGCAGCGTGCTGAAGAGAGGCAGGTCGGGGTCATACGTGCCGTCCTGCCCCAATACCAGCTGGTACTGCCCGGCGATGGATTGCAGTGCCGTGGCCACCGGCAGCGTGCTGGTGGGCAGGTAGCCGACCCAGTTCCATCCTTGATGCAAGGGTATGGGCGTATCCGGCGCAGGCGCCACCCCTTGGGCTAGCAGGTTAACGCTGGCCGTGCCGGTGATGCGCATCATGTACCCCAACCCGGCGTGTATTTCTTGCAGCGAGTTGAAGACGGGGGGAAGGTTCACATCATAAATGCCAGTTTCGCCCAGGACGCGGTCATAACGGCCGTCAATCGAGTTAAACGTCTGCGCCACCAGCGGCGTCGGTGGCTCCACATTCAACGACAACCAGTTCCAACCCGGATTGAGCAGCACAAACTGCCCATTCAGTGCGGTGGCGTTCAAATCTACCGGATGGGATGCCTTATCATCCTGCCAGTAGAACAGCGGCGTGGCTACGGCCGGCGAGCCGCTGACCTTGAAGGAGACCAACTCTCCGGCGCGCATCCCCGGAATGGGCGGGTTGGCGCTGTTGTCTTCGCCGTAAATGCGCATGAAGCCGTACAAACCATCATTGCTAACGGTAAAGCAACCAACCGTATCGCCGCGCGGGTTGATGGCCTGCACCACCGTCCCCACCGGCGCGTTGGCTCCGGCCAGCAGCACGCTGCCATATACCTGGCTGAAGAAGGGGGTGGTCTGTACCTGACAGTCGGCGCTGGAGGCCAGCGTCTCTTCCTCCAGCGCGATTTCATTTACCATCGCCCCGGTGCTGGCGTTGAGACGGATGATGGAAACGATGATACGGCCGTCCCCCGCATAACTTCCCAATGGCACGGCAATCGTCTCATCATGCCGCTGGAAGTCACCCGAATCCACCGTCACCCCCGTCTCCAGGCCATCAATCTGCACCCTTTGGATGCGGGCGGCGCCGGAACCCTGCCAGAAGGTGAGCAGGACATTGTACCGTTTGGCCGGATCGAGGTTATCAAACTGGTAGCTTACCTGATTGTCATTTTGGTCTACGCGCACGCTCTGGTACGGCAGGCTGCCCCAGGCGGTGTTGGCCACGCCGTCCAGCCAGCCATAATCGCCGCCATAAGCCGGGTCGGCGCTGCCCCCGGCGTCAGCGTACCGGTAATCTATGTCGTGCAGGTTGACGGCCGCCACTACCGCCCCATCAATTCCCGGCGCAGTGATGGCCACATCAATGGTGCGGTCGGCGTACAGCGCCGGGTCCAGCCGCAGCGACAGCTTGTGAACCTGGCCGTCGCCCAAATCTTCCGGCCCGGCCAACAGGTTGCCGTCCACCAGGATATTCTCCTGCCGTCCGGCGCCGTCACATTCATACAAAGTGATGTCCAGGTGGTAAAAGTGTCCCGGCTGGAGATAGTCGAAACGGTAATTGACGCTGCCGTCCGGATCGCGGCGCAGGGTGTCTTCCGGGTCGCTGCCACCACGGTTTAGTAAAACGTCTGCTTGGCCTGTGTCCACGTAGCCGTACCCAGTCGTGGCATTGTAAGCCGGGTCACTGGCTGCCGCGCCGCTGTCCAGCAAAATCGGCCCGGCCA
>CAZRIB010000341.1:0-1661 GCA_964600035.1 uncultured Ardenticatenaceae bacterium
GGTTTGTTCTCTGCAAACGCTTTATTCTTCAATCCATTAATCTTTAACTTGAAAATGGGGTAAAGTAGCTAACCAAAATTGTACCACAACAGCAAATATTCTTACTTATTGGAGGCTTGGTATGAACTATTTTCCAGATTTTGAAACACGGCAGGCACGGGAAATTGTGCCAGGGGTACGGGCGCGTATTTTCTGGGCTGACAAGATGATGATGATGCGGGTAGATGTTGATGCCGGTGCGGTTGTGCCAATGCATCAGCATCCGGCAGAGCAGGCGGGGTTTGTGGTAAACGGCCGTATCAAATTCACCATTAACGGCCAAAGCAAATGGCTGGAACCCGGCGACGGCTACCTGATACCCGGAAACGCCCCCCACATGGCCGAAGCCGCCGACCAACCCGTCCAACTCGTTGAATTTTTTAGCCCTGTTCGCGAAGAGCTAAAAGATTAATGGCTAACCCAACAACCATTACCAAATCCCGGCAAATCGTTTCCACACCGGCACTCATCGGGTTGGCGCTGGTTACACGCATATTAACCGATACCGGCGTCCAACTTTTCTTTCCATTTTTACCCGTCATCGCCGCCGGACTGGGCATTACCACCGTCACTCTGGGGCAGCTTGTCAGCGCCCGCAGCAGCACCGGCCTGCTTTCCCCCGTGTTTGGCACACTCGCCGACAAATACGGCTACCGCCGGATTATGCGGCTGGGACTGCTGGTTGCCGCGGTTGGCTACCTGCTGATTGCGCTCAACATCCATTTATGGCTCACCGGAGCGGGTATGCTGCTGGCCGGCCTGGGCACATTTGGTTTTGTGCCTAACTTGCAAGCCTATCTCAGCACCCGCCTGCCTTACCAACAGCGGGCACGTGGTCTGGCAATTCCAGAATACGGCTGGGCGCTCTCTGGCATTGTGGGCTTATGGCTGATGGGTGAATTGATTGAAGCCACAAGCTGGCAAATGCCATTTTTTGTGGTGGCCGCATTCTGTTTCCTTTTTTATATGATTTTTGGGCTGCTGCCGCCCGGTGCTCGTCCGCACCCTGCCGCGCAAACTGGCAAACAAGCACCCGCCAAAACGACATTTTTCGATTTGGGGGTGAATTGGCGTTCTGCCTGGGCAACGCTGGTCGTCAGTATGCTGGCTATGTTTGCGGGTATGGGCTTGTTTATCAATTACGGCTCCTGGCTGGTAGACAGCTTTGCTCTGGGGCCAGCCGCACTGGGACGGGTTGCCCTGATTTTGGGTGTGGCTGACCTGGTTGGCAGTGGGCTGGTCAGTGTCGTTGGGGACGGCTTTGGCAAGCGGCGGCTGGTGGCGGCTGGGGCTGTGTTGGGCGTGGCAGCGTTTGGACTGCTGCCGCTGTGGGGTGTGTCATTGGTAACGGCCGTTGCCGCCATTGTCCTGGCCCGTTTCGCTTTTGAAGTAGCCGTTGTCGCCAACATCGCCCTGATAAGTGAACAATCCCCAACCCAGCGCGGCAAACTGTTAACCCTGGGCGCAGCATTCGCCTTGTTTGGCTCCACAACGGCCAGCTTGATTGGGCCTGCCATTTACACCCAACGAGGCATTGGCGCAATGACAACATTAAGCGCAGGGGCATTCCTCATTGCGCTGGTACTCATCTGGCGCTTCGTCCGCGAACCAGAAGGGGATGA
>CAZRIB010000341.1:1761-4650 GCA_964600035.1 uncultured Ardenticatenaceae bacterium
CAATCTCCCCTTTTTTGCTTAGGCGTTCACTTAAGATTCATCAGTTATGATGGCTGACACATATCAATCATCATCATGGGAGAGAAATGAGACCAATGTTTTCAATGAATAACCGCAAATTGTTTGTATGGCTGCTGTTTGTCTTGCTTTTGGGGGCGGCTTGCAGCAATGCCACACCGGAAAACACAGAAAACACGGGGTTGGAAAATGCAAACACGGCCGTTTCGCCAACCAACCAGGAAATGGTTCGCAGTGTCGCCAATGTAGATACGGCCGTCATCACCGTAAAAGGCAGCACCCCGGTAGAAGTATTGGTAACCGTCACGGGCACATTGCCCGACAGTTGTTCACAGCTTGCCGGAACAGAACAGGTGATGGATGGCGAGACGGTATTGTTCCGTGTTTTTGTGGAGCGTCCCGCCGACATGCTTTGCACGCAGGAATTGGCCCCGTTTGAGGCCACCTTTCCGCTGGATGCCAAAGGGCTGGGAATTGGCACGCACACGGTCAATGTGAATGGCGTTTTTGCCGAGTTTACCCTGTCGGAAACGGCCGTTTCCCCAGAAGACCCGGCGCTGACCTGCCCGGCCGCCAGTGAAGATATGGCCCCATACCTGAACGAAGCCGATGGTTATTGCCTGCTGCACCCCATCGGCTTTGAAATTGAAAACCCTGCGGACGGCACAACCATTATCCGTGCCCCACAATTTGCAGAAGGAGAGGTAACGGCCGCTTTGACCATTGAAAACAAGGGCAAGGCAAACGGCCGTTCTGTGGAAGAATTGGCGGCAGAACTGCTGCCGGCCAGCGCCACCCAAACAACGATGACTCTGGACGGGGAAACGGCCGTGTATGCCGACCAAATTCCCGGCGACATGATCTCCCGCCAGCTTGTCGTGGTCCACAACGACACCATTTACATGCTGACCATGACACCTTTCGACGAAGAAAATTACCCCAATGCCACGCTGGATGCGGAACTGTTTTGGGACACGGCCGTGCCGTCATTGACCTTTACGCACTGATGGCGTGGAAATTGGTTATTAGAGATTCAGCAGATCCAAATTTTCGGCACGAATGATACAAAAAACGTAAGCGTTCAGTTACACAGAGATTCACAGAGAAATCACGGAGTTTCACTGAGAAAAACGCTCTATTCTCCGTGTAACTTTGTGCATTCTTTGAGTAACTCTGTGTTCCATCTGAACGGATACCAAAAACACTCTTAATTTGTGAAATTTGTGTCATTCGTGGCAAAGCCTGTATCTACCAAAATTAAGGAACAACGAGGTCGCCGCGCACAAAGGCGGCCGTTTCTGGCCGGGAAGGATTGCCAAAGAAAACGGCCGTTTCAGCCACTTCAACCAATTTACCGCCAATGAGCAGTCCAACCCGGTCAGCAATGCGTTTGGCCTGAAAAATGTTATGCGTCACCAACACAACCGTTGTCCCTCGCTGGCGGCAGTCCTCCTGCACAATCTGCTCAATCAAGGCCACATTTGCCGGGTCTAGATTGGCTGTTGGTTCGTCCAGAAGCAGCACATCCGGCTGAATGGCAAGCGCACGTGCCAGCGAGACCCGCTGCGCCTCCCCCGCCGACAATTTTTTGGCAGGCTGATGGCGAAAATCGCCCAGCCCCAACCGCGCCAGCCAGTGATCAATACGGCCGTTTTCCACAGCCAGCCCGCGCAGCTTCAGCCCATACTGCACATTGGCATACACCGACCGGTTTAACAAGTTAGGTGTTTGGAAGACAGTGGTCACCCGGCGGCGCGTGGCAAGGGGCAGGTCTGGGGAAACGGCCGTGCCGTCAAAAAACAGACGGCCAGCTTCCGGCATTTCCAAAAAATTCAACAGCCGCAGCAGTGTGCTCTTGCCTGCCCCACTTGGCCCCACCACAGCCAGCAGTTCCCCCTTGAAAATTTGCAGCCGCGGCACATCCAGCACAATTCGGCCGTGATAGGTTTGCACCACATCTTGCAGCTCATACAAAGGCTTCATCCCTGCGCCCCCTGCCGTTCAAGCTGGTAAACAGTCCAGTTCACCACAAACACCATCCCCAGCAGCACAATGCCCAGCGCCATTGCCAGCGCAAAATTGCCTTTGCGGGTTTCCAGCACAATGGCTGTTGTCAACACCCGTGTCGCTCCTTCAATATTGCCGCCAACCAGCATCACCGCCCCCACTTCAGAAATAATTGCCCCAAAAGCCGCTACAATGGCCGCCAGCACACCCAGCCGGGCTTCCAGCAAAATGGCCCAGGCCAACTGCCACCGGGTCGCTCCCAAAGCCCGAATTTGTAATTTCAGGGAATCGTCTACAGACTGAACGGCCGTTAACGTCAACCCAATCACCAACGGCAAAGCAATAATCGTCTGCGCCAAAATCATTGCCGGAACCGTAAACAGCCAATCCCACTGCCCCAACGGCCCCTGGTTAGAAAGCAGCAAATAAACAAACAACCCCACCACCACCGGCGGCAGCCCCATACCCGTATAAATTGCAGGCAGCAAACAGCCGCGCAAAGGAATTTTTTGCCGCAGCCCCAACACCGCCCCCAACGGAATACCCAACAAAACCGCCAGCAGCAGCGCACCACCCGTCACTTGCAGCGTGCGGGCAATAATCTCCCTAAGCACCGGGTCCAAAGTAAAAAGCAAATGAAGCGATTGCCGCAACGCCTGGAAAAGTGTGTCCATAAAAAACCAAAATCAGTCCACAATCAACAAAAACAGAAAATGAGTTCACTGAAAAAAGATTGATTTCACCGCAGAGGCGCAGAGAACACAAAGATTTTTTCTCTGATAACTTCAAATTCTCCGCGCCCTTTGCGCCTCTGCGGTTGTTTTTTCAGAAGACTCAGAAAATAACTATTGACAATTGACCGCG
>CAZRIB010000342.1:0-4629 GCA_964600035.1 uncultured Ardenticatenaceae bacterium
GTTAATCAATCTTTTCCCCTTGCCTGTTTGTGATACGTGCCACATGCAAAAATCGCTGCAAACCATTGTCGGAATTGCGCTGGTAATGGTGCTGCTTGTTTCCGGTGGGATGCCGGTACAGCGCAGTGCTGCCCAGCAAAATAATTGGCAAACCGAAGCGGAAGCTTTGCTGGAAGCCATGACGCCTGCCCAACGTGTGGGTCAGTTGTTTTTGGTTACATTTATGGGCGACAGTGCACCGAATGACAGTGATATTGCTTCTCTGATTACAGAGTTTTATGTGGGTGGTGTGGTGCTGCTGCGGCAAAATGACAACATCACCGGTTATGGCAATGTGGAAGATGTCCCGGTGCAGGTGGCAGAGCTTGTGAATGATTTGCAGCGGTTGGCTTTGACTGGGGTGTCTACAGCGCCTTTGCAAAGTGGTTTATTGGATGAAGATGCTGTGCCGCCAACGCCTGTACCGCCGCCACCGGAAACGGCCGTTCCCCTTTTCATTGCCATCAATCAGGAAGGAGACGGCTACCCCTACAGCCATATTTCATCTGGCCTGACGCCCATTCCCAACAACATGGCTGTTGGCGCAACCTGGAACCCCGTGTTTAGCCAGAATGTTGGCGAAGTTTTGGGCGAGGAGTTGAGTGCGCTGGGTGTTAACCTGCTCCTGGGGCCATCATTGGACGTTTTGGAAGACCCGAACCCAACCGGCAGCAGTGACCTGGGGACGCGCACATTTGGCGGTGATCCCTACTGGGTTGGGGTAATGGGGCAGGCATTTACAGCCGGGGTGCATGAAGGCAGTAACGGCCGTATCGGTGTCATTCCCAAACATTTCCCCGGCAACGGCGACTCAGACCGACCTATTGAGCAAGAAATCCCCACCGTCCGCAAATCACTTGAGCAGCTCAAGCAAATCGAACTGGCCCCGTTTTTTGCCGTAACTGGTCAGGCAGACTCAGCAGCAGGCACAGCCGATGGTCTGCTTACCACCCACATTCGTTACCAGGGTTTTCAAGGTAACATTCGCGCCACAACAAACCCCGTCTCTTTCGACCCACAGGCACTGGCCAATTTGATGGAACTGCCCGAATTTGCCGGCTGGCGTGCAGGAGGCGGTGTCATTGTTTCTGATGCATTGGGTTACCGCAGTGTCGAACAGTTTTACGACGTGACCGGGCAGGAATTTCCCCACCGCCGCGTGGCAAAGGATGCTTTTTTGGCGGGCAATGATTTGCTTTATTTAGCCAGCTTTGCCCTGGGTGATGGCGCGTATGACCTGGAACTGGCAAATATCAAAGACACCATTCGCTGGTTTCAGGAAAAATACGAAACAGATCAATCTTTTCAGCAGCGAGTGGATGAATCTGTATTGCGTATTTTGTCTTTGAAATTGAAGCTGTATGATGGTCAATTGTCGCCGGAAAACGTACTGGTGGATGTGGCGGGTATTAAGCCTGTTGTGGTTGGAAACCAGAATGAGCTGGTTGATTTGGCGCAGGCGGCCATTACGCTCATTGCCCCAAGTGCCGAGGAACTGCCGGAACGGCTGCCTTCTCCGCCAGATTTGAATGATCGCATTGTCATTTTTACCGATGTGCTGACGGCCCAACAGTGCTCTTTTTGCCCAAGTGAGCCGTTGATTAGCAAGGAGGCCATTGAAGACCGGATTGTGACTTTATATGGCCCGGAAGCGAGTGAGCAAATTCAACCACAGTTGATTAGCAGTTTTTCTTTTGATGATTTGGCGGCGTTTTTGAATGCGAATGGCCCAATTGCACCGCCGCCCCTGCCACCCACGGCCGTTCCTGACCCTGACGCAACAGCAACTCCTGAAGGCGCACCCACGGCAACGGCCGTACCCACTTCAACCCCTTCACCTGCTTACCAGGTGCAAGAAGCACTGCGCCGTGCAGACTGGATAATCTTTGGCCTGCTGGATGGGCACGAAGGACAAACAGCCCTCAATCAATTTTTAGCCCAGCGACAAGATTTGGCCGTCGAGTCGCAGGTGATTGTCTTTGCCTTTGGTGCGCCATACCATTTGGACTCCACCGAAATCAGCAAGCTAACCGCCTACTACGGTGTGTACAGCAAAATTGATAATTTCATTGATGCTGCCGTCCGTGCCTTGTTCCAGGATTTACCCATTACCGGCCGATCGCCTGTGGATATTGACGGCATTAGCTATGACTTGTTTGTCAGAACACAGCCCGACCCCTCCCAAATTATTGAGCTGTTTTTGGTAAGTGGGGAGGATGAAACAATCGCCGGTGGTCCCAACCAGGAGCCGCAGCAGCTTTTTGTGGGGGATACGCTCCGGTTACAAACAGGGGTGATTGTGGATTATAACGGCAACCCTGTTCCAGACGGGACGCTTGTGCAATTTTTGCAGTTGGACAGGGTAGCCGGGCTGGTGAATATCATTCAGGAAGTGCCCACTGTCAATGGGGTGGCTTCGCTGGATTATGTGTTGGAAGCCAGAACCGGTCAGTTTCGGATTACGGCCGTTTCTGGTGATGCCACACTGTCCAGAGAAGTGGATATTGCCATCGAGGGTGAGGAGCAGGTGGCTGTGTCTATTCCAACATTGGCTCCCACGCCAACGGCCGTTCCGGCTGCTACAGCGACCGCACCGCTTACTTCCACAGAAACGGCCGTGCCCCAACCCACAGATGCCCCTGCCACCCAATCCAATGCAGCAGAACCAGTCATACGCATTGAATTGGCGGCTTTGAATACGCTCATTGCCATGCTTGTTGGCTTAACGGCCGTAATCATCATCGGCATCTCAATTAGCAGGCAAAAACAACTACCCGTTACCCAAAAAATCCAGTGGACACTTTGGAGCGTATCAGGCGCATTATTACTTTACATTTACTACCAACTCAACCTGCCCGGTGCTGAATTAATACAAAACAGTGGCGCATGGGCTGGTTTCATCACCACACTTCTGGGCGGAGCCATTAGTTTGTTCCTCATATCCATACGCCAAAACTAAATGGAGAATGAAGATTCTCCATTCTCCATTCTCAATTCTCTAACCCCCAATCAACCATATCTTTGCCGGATATTGGGAATTAAATACTCCTCAAAAGCACGTTCGAAATCATACGCAGGCTGCCATCCCCAATCTTTACGGGCGGCCTTGTCATTCAAACCGGCAGGCCAGCTGTCCACAATGCCTTGCCGCCGTTCATCTACTTCAAATGTAATGTCGGCATCTGGAAAAGCCGCTTTTACTTTCTCGTAAATCTGCTTGGCAGACACACTGAAACTGGTCACATTGTAGACCCTTCGGGTCAGGGATTCCTGTGGCGCATCTGCCAGTTGCAGCAAGGATTGAATGGCATCCGGCATGGCCATGAATGGCAAAATTGTGTCTTCACGGACAAAACATTTGTATGGCTCTCCTTTGGCCGCCGCATGAATCATCTCCGGGCCGTAATCAGTTGTGCCGCCCGTTGGCAGGGTGAATGCGCTGATTAATCCGGGAAACCGCACCGACCGAAAATCGAGCATGACCGGTTTGTTGACCGCCAACTGCTGGTAGTGATCGCTAAAATATGTCCCCAGCATTTCACAGTACAACTTGTTGCAGCCATACATGGTTGTTGGTTGGTTCCAATCCCATTCGCGCACAAACTGGTCGCGCGCTTTTATAGCCAGGTCTGGCATGCCGTATGCGGCAATGGAACTGGGGAAAATGAACTTGACCGGTTTGCCACGCCGTTGTGATTGTTCTGCGGCCATTTCCAGCAGGGATAATGTGCCATCGACATTGACGCGATGGGCTAATCCGGGTGAAAATTCGGCGCGGGTAGAGAGTAAAGCGGCTAAATGAAAGATTACATCTAAATCGTATTCAGTTACCAGCCGGGCAAACAGATTCTTGTCCAGAATGTCGCCTTCTATGTGGGTGGTCAGGCTTGCCAGCTCTTGGGGGAGTGCTTTCAGGTCCAGCGTAACCAGATGATTTCTGCCACTGGCGTGTAATTTGTGGATAAGTGCTTGCCCAATTTCTCCAGAAGCACCGGTAATTAAAACGACTTTTTTTCGCATAAGGAAACCTCTCTTTCTGTTGTGCATACCTCTGTGGGGGTGGCACAATGGGGAATTTGGTAAAGTAGGAACGGCCGTAATTATAACCGTCTCTTCTTGTATGGGCATGGCGAAACGGCCGTTTATTATGTTAAATTTTTTGACAATTCAAAGCGGCTTGTTATAATCCTGTTTCGTCGATGCGGGGTGGAGCAGAGGCAGCTCGTCGGGCTCATAACCCGAAGGTCACAGGTTCGAATCCTGTCCCCGCTATCAAAAAAGCGCCCAATCGGGCGCTTTTTTTATTTTCCTTACCTGAAAATCAGGCGGTTAGGCAGCAAGTTTGTCCATAATCTGTGCCAGATGAACATCCCAGGTGCTGATTTGGTTGCCTAAATCATGGGTGACCAAATTGACAACGACACGGTTGTAGACGTTTGCCCATTCCGGGTGATGGTCGAGTTTGTCAGCCTCTACGGCCGTACTCACCATCCAGCCAATCGCCCGCGAAAATGAAGAAAACACAAACACTTTGTGTAATTTGCCATTTTCTACCTGCCAGCCGGGTAAGGATTGCAGTGCTTCATTCAA
>CAZRIB010000343.1:0-4565 GCA_964600035.1 uncultured Ardenticatenaceae bacterium
TTTGCCCAAAACGTGCTCTAAACTGGCATACGCAGCCCGAAGTCCGTATACCGTTTTCCGATGAAGTTACCAGAGGTAGAACACACGAATTACGAATTACGGAATACAGGTACTAACCGTTCAGCCAGCCCATTAACCAATGAACCGGGCAAATGGAGTCTGGCTATCTGGCTATTGTAAGTGTGCCTGTAATTTAGTACCCTTATCCTATAATTTGGATAGGTGGCTCTGTCAGAAGGGCACTTTTTCGGGGAACTCGTTCTATTCACTTAGCAAGGGCATGGCAGTGTGGGGAAAAGCCCATGCCCAACATTAACAAACAGCCACCACAGCCCTGAAAAAGCCGCCGTATGCGCACATTGAGCTTAAGGAGGAAAAATGAGTTCCAAGCGCTTGTCACTTGCCTTATTGGCACTGGTGCTGGCTGTCTTGCTAATTGCAGGCACAGGCCCCACCGCTTATGCCGTCACTGGCGACCTGGTTATTACCGGCGTAATAGACGGCCCACTTACCGGCGGCATACCCAAAGCTATTGAGCTTTATGCCGTCAACGATATTCCTGACCTGAGTATTTACGGGTTGGGAGCCGCAAACAATGGCGGAGGAACAGATGGCGTGGAGTTTACGTTCCCTGCCGACAGTGTGACGGCGGGCACATTTATTTATGTGGCAACCGAGTCCACTGCCTTTACCAACTTTTTTGGCTTTGCCCCCACTTACACAGATGGCCTGGCCCCGAATGTAAACGGCGACGACGCGATTGAGCTTTTTCAGTCCGGCGTCGTCGTTGATGTTTTTGGGGACATTAACGTAGATGGCACTGGCCAGCCCTGGGAATATATGGATGGCTGGGCATACCGCGTGAGCGATACAGGACAGGATGGCAGTACGTTTGTGCTGGCTAACTGGACGTTTAGCGGCCCCAATGCGCTGGACGGTGAAACGAGCAACGCAACGGCCGTTACGCCATTCCCCGCTGGCACATACACCACGGGCGGCGGTGGCGGCACAGTCGTTGAGCCGCGCATCAACGAATTCGTCTTCAACCACACCGGCTCTGACACAGGCGCGTTTGTAGAAGTGGCAGGCACGCCCAATGCCGACTACAGCGCCTACACCGTGCTGGAGATTGAAGGCGACAGCAGCGGCGCGGGTACGATAGACGCCGTATTGCCGGTGGGCACAACCAATGCCGCCGGTTACTGGACCAATCCTGAAGATATGGAAAATGGAACCGTAACGGTGCTGCTGGTAGAAGGGTTTACCGGCGCGGCTGGCGATGACATTGATGCAGATAATGATGGCGTGATTGATAATGCCCCGTGGACGGCCGTTATCGACAGCGTAGGCGTTTATGACGGCGGCGCAAGCGACCATAACTACGGCGACACCACATTGGCAGCCAGTTTTGACGGCGGCATCTTCACCGTTGGCGGTGCATCCCGCATCCCCGATGGCACAGACACCGACACCCCGGCTGACTGGGTACGCAACGACTTTAGCGGTTTGGGGCTGCCCGGACTGGTTGGCTCCATTGACGCAGGCGAAGCGGTCAATACTCCCGGTCAGGCCAATGCTGTTGTTCCTGCCTTTACCCCCATCGCCACCATTCAAGAGACAACCGACCCCACCGGTGATTCTCCATTGGTTGGCACTGTGGTGACAACTGTTGGCGTGGTAACGGGTGTCTTTGATAATGGCGACCGTGTCTTTATTCAGGATGGCAGCGGCCCCTGGAGCGGCATTTTCTTGTTCCGTTCTGGCAGCATGAGCGTGGGCGATGTGGTTGCCATCACTGGCGATGTGGAAGAGTTCTTTGGTCTGACGCAATTTGCCTTTGACTCAACGACGGTGCTGGCTTCTGGTGCTGGTTTGCCAGACCCGGAACCACTGGCAACGGCCGTTATCGGTGATGAGCAGTGGGAAAGCGTCCTTGTTCGTGCCAGCAATGTCACCGTTACCAACCCGGCGCTGGGCTTTGGCGAATGGAGCATTTCCGACGGCAGCGGTGACGTGGTGGTAGATGACCTGGGCTTTTATGCCTACGCCCCTGTGTTGGGCGACTCTTTGGAGTTTGTGCAAGGCCCGCTTTACTACAGCTTTGGCGCGTTCAAGATTGAACCGCGCGGCGATGCCGACATTAGCGATCTCTTTATTTGTGGGGATCCATTTACCCCAATTTATGACATTCAAGGCAGTGGCGCGGCCAGCCCGTTGGCTGGTACGGCCGTACAGGTAGAAGGCGTTGTTGTTGGCGATTTCCAGGAAAATGACGGAGATTACACCGATCTGGACGGCTTCTACATTCAAGACCCGGTAGGCGACGGCGATCCGGCCACTTCGGATGGTATTTTTGTCTATGCCCCCGGTGCAATGGATGTGATGGCGGGTGATGCCGTGCGCGTCAGCGGCACAGTCAGCGAATTTTTTGACATGACGGAGCTGACCAATGTCAGTGCCATTTTGAACTGTGGCACGGGTACGGTAGCCCCAACGGCCGTTACGCTCCCCACCGATTTGGAACCGTTTGAAGGCATGCTGGTGACAATGGACCAGCCGCTTTACATTTCGGAATTCTTCAACTTTGACCGCTTTGGTGAGATTGTGCTGTCAACCAGTCGTCAATACCAGCCGACAGCCACGTTTGAACCGGGCAGCCCGGAAGCGGCGGCCCTGGCTGCGGAAAATGCCGCCAACCGCATTACGCTGGATGACGGCCGTACCGCATCCAATCCAGACCCGGCCATTCATCCCAATGGCGGTGTGTTTGACCTGACCAACCTCTTCCGAGGCGGCGACATGGTGACGAATGTGACGGGTGTGGTGGATTATCGCTTCAGCCTGTACCGCATTCAGCCAACGATGGGTGCGGATGTCACTCCGATGAATCCACGTACGGCCGCGCCGGAAGATGTGGGCGGCTCTATTCAGGTAGCCAGTTTTAACGTGTTGAATTACTTCACCACGATTGATACAGGGGCGGCTGTTTGCGGCCCCAATGGTAACCTGGGTTGTCGCGGCGCTGATACGGCCGAAGAGTTTGCGCGTCAACGTGCCAAAATCATTTCGGCCATTTCTGCAATGGATGCGGATGTGGTTGGATTGATTGAGATTGAGAACCATGCTGACGATACGGCCGTTATCGACCTGGTAGCTGGCCTGAACGACGCAATGGGTGCAGGGACGTACGACTACATTGCCACAGGCCCCATTGGCGAAGATGCCATCAAAGTAGCCCTCATCTACAAACCGGCTTCTGTTACCCCGGTCGGCAGCTATGCCATTCTCGACTCGTCCGTAGATGCCCGCTTTATCGACACCAAGAACCGGCCAGCGTTGGCACAAACCTTCTACGACCGGTTTACCGGCGGGACATTTACCGTTGTCGTCAATCATCTCAAGTCCAAAGGTTCACCCTGTGATGATGTGGGTGATCCCAATACAGGCGATGGCAGCGGCAACTGTAACCTGACTCGCACAATGGCGGCACAGGCTTTGGTCGATTGGCTGGCCTCTGACCCAACAGGCAGCGGCGACACCGACTTCCTGATCATTGGCGACCTGAATTCCTACGACAAGGAAGATCCGATTGATGCCATTTTGGCTGGCGCAGACGATGTGGCGGGCAGCAGCGATGATTACACCGATTTGCTGTTCCACTTTATCGGTGAAGATGCTTACTCTTATGTCTTTAACGGCCAGTTGGGTTATCTGGATCACGGTTTGGCGAATGCTGCGTTGATGCCGCAGGTAACTGGCGCAACGGTTTGGCACATTAATGCCGATGAGCCGGATTTGATTGACTATGATATGTCTTTCAAGAAGGATGCGCAGGATGCCATTTATGCGCCGGATGCGTACCGTGCTTCTGACCATGACCCGGTGATTATTGGCTTGCAGCTTGAGCCGGAAGGCCCCATTGTGAATGGCGATGGCTGTTATGTGCTGGGTCTGCCGGACACGCCGTACATTTATGCGGTTAATCCGGTGACGCTGGACTCGCCTGGACTGCGCCAGATTGGTAACCGGCTCATTTTCCGTGGTGATTTTTGGCTGCGGAAGGGTGGACTGCCCCGTGATACGTGTCTGGAGATTCATGGCACGGATGGTATGGACATGATTTTCTCTGGCTTTGGCAATGATTTGCTCTTTGGCTATGGGGATAATGACTGGCTGGACGGCCGTTCCGGGGATGACACACTGGTAGGCGGCGGCGACAAGGATTTCTTCCGCGGCGGCGCTGGCTTTGATACGGTGTTGGACTTTGCTCCGGGCGAACGGTGCAGCCGGGTTGAGGTTGGTTGTACGCCGTAACGTTTGGCGTGTGATTGTTTAGGTAAACTGCAGAAAGTTTCTAGAGATAAAAAGCGTTTGTATTTGTGGTTTACCTAATAGAAAACGGCCGTTTCTCGCACAAGAAACGGCCGTTTTTATTTTCTCCGCACACACACGCCCCACTTCGGGTTACGACGAATGCTGCGCTTCTGTTTTTGGTAGTGGCAGCCAAATGGTAAAAGCCGCTCCTTTGCCGGGCACGCCTTCGCTCTCTACCCAAATATCCCCCT
>CAZRIB010000344.1:0-4544 GCA_964600035.1 uncultured Ardenticatenaceae bacterium
CTCGATGAGACGAGTCTGTACAGTCACGCTGCGGCTGGTGCTGCCAAATAAAAAAGCATTCAGCAAACCAACCGGCCAACCGTACCAATGATTAGTAAGCGTTCGTAAATAAGTTAGCGGTTTTCAGATTGGTTCAATCTGGCAGATTGAACCAATCTTGCCAAGTTAAAAACGAATGGTTAGTTAGCTGACAATGCTGATTGCTGAATGCTGAAAACTGTCTTGCCACACACACTATGATTCAGGTTTCCAGGAACCTCGCAAATTGACGGTCAGGTTAAAGACCGGTTTACCCGGTTTTGAATCCTTGATGTCGGCGACAAAATAGCCCTGCCGCATGAACTGGAAAGTATCGCCCGGTTTTGCCTCTGCTAAAGAAGGCTCTAACATGGCATTTTCAATCACTTTCAACGAATCCGGGTTCAGGTTAGCCAAAAAGTCACCATCCTCATCCGGGTTTTCTTTGGTGAAAAGCTGGTCATACAAGCGAACTTCGGCAGGAACAGCGTGGTCTGCTGACACCCAATGAATTGTGCCTTTTACTTTACGGCCGTCTGGCGTAGACCCGCCGCGTGATTCAGGATCATACTGGCAGCGCAGCTCCACCACATTACCCGCCTCATCCTTCACCACATCCGTACAAGTGATGTAATACGCACCCAGCAAACGCACCTCACGCCCCACTGAAAGGCGGTAAAATTTACGCGGCGCATCTTCCATAAAGTCCTCACGCTCAATGTAAATGGTGCGAGAGAAAGGCACAACGCGCATTTCGTCATTTTCCTTATCCTGCGGATAGGTAGGCACTTCAAACTCCTCCACCACTCCTTCCGGATAATTCTCAATCACAACCTTCAGTGGTTCCAGCACAGCCATTGCGCGTGGTGCTTTGGCATTTAAATCCTCACGAATGGCATATTCCAGCACACCATACTCCACCACACTGTTGGCCTTGGCCACGCCAATCATCTCGGTAAATTTGCGGATGGCTTCTGGCGTATAACCACGGCGGCGCAAACCGCGAATGGTTGGCATACGTGGGTCATCCCAGCCGTCTACATACCCTTCTTTCACCAACTGCAGCAGTTTACGTTTGGACATCACCGTGTAAGACAGGTTAAGCCGGGCAAATTCAATCTGCTGGGGATGGTAAATGCCTAGCTGGTCTAAAAACCAGTCGTATAAAGGACGGTGGTTTTCAAATTCCAGGGTACAAATGGAATGAGTAATGCCTTCAATGGAATCTGACTGACCATGTGCCCAGTCGTACATGGGGTAAATGCACCATTTTTTGCCAGTTCGCGGATGTTCCTCATGCAAAATGCGGTACATCACGGGGTCACGCAGGTTGATAATGGGAGAAGCCATGTCGATTTTGGCGCGCAAAACCCGCGAACCATCCGGGAATTCCCCATTTTTCATGCGTTCAAACAAATCCAGGTTTTCTTCAACGGAGCGGTCGCGGTAGGGGCTGTTTTTGCCCGGTTCGGTCAATGTTCCCCGGTATTCGCGTATTTCATCGGCAGAGAGGTCATCAACGTAGGCTTTGCCCTCTTTGATGAGCTGCACGGCCCAGTCGTAAAGCTGCTGGAAGTAATCTGAAGCGTAGAAAAGGCGGTCTTCCCAATCTGCGCCCAACCAGGCAACATCTTCTTTGATGGCGTCAATGTATTCCTGCTCTTCTTTCGCCGGATTTGTGTCGTCGAAACGCAGGTTGAATTTGCCGCCGTATTCTTCTGCCAGCCCGTAGTTGAGCATAATGGATTTGGCATGGCCGATGTGGAGGTAGCCGTTGGGTTCGGGTGGGAAGCGGGTGTGGACACGGCCGTTAAAGCGGCCTGTTCTGTTATGTTCATCAATTATCTGCTTAATAAAGTTCGATGTTGTTTCTTTTTCGCTCATAAAATTATTTACTCCGTCATAAGGACGACTTTCATCAATCCATTCGTTATGAAATGTATTCCCCTATTTTGGCACAGTTTGGGAAGCTTGCACATACCCTTGACGGCCGTCTATTGTTTGCACGTGCAGCCAACCTGTTTGTTGGTCATCTGGTGCTGACACAAGCAGTTCTGCCCCTCTGGAAAGTGTGGCAACGGGGGTTGTGTCTGCCTGAGGTGCAGGGTATAGGGGAAGTTGGGCGGTGTTGGCTTTGACAATGGTTTTGGTTGGCGGGGAAGCCAGGTTATAGGCATAGGTGGGGTATGGGCCAAGGGCAGGATTGTGTACGGCCGTTACATACCACGCCGCCACATACCCCTCATCCCCCTCAATATCCCGCACATGCAGCCACTGCCCAAGCTGACCAATTTTCGCTTCCGCCTGCGCCCCATCCTCCAGAACCAACAGCACATCGCTGTAAGCCAGATATTTCATTAAGTTAGTAGGGTGAATCACCGGTTTACTGCGTATCGTCAAGCCGTTAACCATCGGTGTTACGCAAAAAGGCCGGGCAGATGGCAGGGCAGTCGGCGAACCAGCTTCCGACACAATCAATGTTTCCTGAATAATTTCAGCCGGTGAACCGGAAAACCCATACCGCCCCTGAAGCGTTTGGGGCGCATCTGGCAGATGATACGGGTCCCAAATGGCGTAATCATCTCCGGCGGCTTTTGTATGCAGCACAACCCAATGGTGCTGTACGCCGGATATGGGCGAATAATCAATGCAAGCCAATGCCAACGAACCGGCCGAAAGAGCGTGGTCAATTTCTGGCAGGGGGGCAGGCTGGTTATGGCTGTGCAAGTGGGCAGAGAGGGTGATATTGGGCATGATGGCGGGCAGGGTATACGGCCGTATCCACATCCCTTGATACAGTCCACCCGCTTTGAGCTTGTCATTCAACGTTTCCGGCGTTTCCTGCCCGCCGAAAAAATTCACCGCAAAAGTCAGACCAGCCAACAAGCAGCCCATCTTGCCAATGGTCTGATCCGGTTCGCCATTACCCAACACCACATCTTGCCAGCGCGGATCATTTTGGTAAATGTTGAATGCCTGTGCTGCCATGATTTTTCTAACGCGCATCACCAACGATTTTGTCCCATTTGGCATCACACAGCCCGCAGTCACTTTCTGGCGTTTGCAAGATAAAGGGATTATCGGGTGTGGGGGTAACGGCCGTTTCCGGCACAGCACTTTTTGCCCGACGGCGCACAACCAGCCAGGTCACCACATACAACAATGCCAGCCCACCAAACAAAACAAGTAACCAATTCATCAAAACACCTTTTTATGAGAATGAGGATTTATAATGGTCAACAATAGCTTAAACCGCAAAGGGCGCGAAGAACGCAAAGATTTCTCCTAAAACTCTCTGTGAAACGCCGTATCTTCTCTGCAAACCTCTGTGGTAGCTATTCAGGTGTACCCTTAGATTTGTCAAATTTAGTCTGGTAAACGCCTGGTCATGCTAAAAAATTTGACAAATCTTCTCGGCAGCACTGTATAGATACCCTCTGTGTAACTATTTCTTGACCACTACATGAACTCGTGAAATTTGTGTAATTCGTGGCAGAGCCTGTATTTACTAAATCCCCAATCTCCAATCTCTTTAACCTTTCTACCAAACCGTCTTCATCGTGCCGCCATCGACAATGAGCGTTTCGCCGGTAATGTAGCTGGCCTTTTCCGAAAGCAAAAATGCCCCGGCCGCACCGAACTCCTCAATTGTGCCGTACCGTCCCCAGGGAATCAGGGCTTCGTTGGCGGCCTTCACCTTTTCCGGTTCAATGCCTTTTTGTTGGGCAACGGCCGTATCCAGCCACCGCACCCGGTCTGTATCAATGCGCCCCGGAACCAGATTGTTCACCCGAATCTTCTCGCCTGCCAGCTCGCGCGACAAGCTCTTGACCAGACTCACTACACCGGAACGCATCACATTCGACAACAGCAAAATGTCAATTGGCTCTTTCACCGAAGAAGACGTAATTGTCAAAATTGCGCCGCCGCCGCGCGCACGCATAGACGGCAAAACCGCCCGAATCATGCGCACACTGCTTAGCAAGGTCAACTCAAATGCCGCCTGCCAATCGTCATCTCCAAAATTGTCAAACCCACCGGCCGGCGGGCCGCCAGCATTGACCACAAGGCCATCGATACCGCCAAAATCGGCCGTGACCGCCTCTGCCCACTGCTGAATAGATGCGCCGTCTCTGGCATCAAAGACATAGCCACGCACGTCACTGCCCGTTTCCTGGCGCAAACGTGCCGCCGCCGCTTCAATATCGCTGGCAGTTCGGCTGGCAATGGCTACTTTTGCCCCTTCCTGGGCCACAGCCTGGGCAATACCAAATCCCAGCCCCTTGCTGGCCGCCGCCACCATAATGACCTTTCCTGACAGCCCCAAATCCATGTTTCTTCCTCCTGTGGGAAATTATGAATTATGAATTATGAACCACAATGTATTTATACAGGTTATGCCAAAAAAACAACCGCAAAACACGCAAAGGACGCAAAGAATTAAGAAAAAGCGACTATACAGGTGCTCGGGCCGCATCTCAGTCCCAAAGGGCTGCTCTCCAGACCGTGCCCGCTGGTGGCGCGGT
>CAZRIB010000345.1:0-4542 GCA_964600035.1 uncultured Ardenticatenaceae bacterium
TGCGCAATGCCGGTGAAATTGTGACAACAGAGTACATTTTGCGCCGCCTTTGGCCGCTGGAACCCACCGCCTACGAAGACAGGCTGCACGTACACATGCACCGCCTGCGGCGCAAAATTGAGGACAAACAAGACAAAACCCGCCCCCGTTACATTACATCCGAACGCGGTACCGGTTATATTTTCAAGGCTTACTCACCAACAACATAGCCGCGAACTTCTCTGTGAATGGAGCGCCAGCATCCCTGCTGGCTGTGTGCCGCCTGGGAAGGCGGTGCTCCCTTTCATTCATTTACTGGTACACCGCAGGCGCGTGGTGTCTCCCTTGTTTACCCAATTGTTCTAATTGAGCAAAAGTCCACAAATTGATACCAGCGAATGGTTTTTGTCATCGGCCGGGCAGTGGTCGTAGGCTACTTGTATGCCGGAAGCTTGTTGGTTGAGATATTGGAGCATGAGGAAAATGGGGGAAAAGCCACAAATGCGGTTTTTGTCTGACACCTGGGCTATTTGGTTGTAGAAACCGTTGGCGCTGCCTTGCAAAACAGATTGAATGAGTGCTTGATCGCTTATCTGTAACTGTTGGCGGCGAACGTCGTCCATGATGTAGCTGTCGCCAAAGTTTGGGCCAACGTGTGCCAGGTCTACAGAAGCGACGATGAGGGTCTTTTTTCCGGCGGTTAATTGCTGCAATGTGTTAACGGCCGTTACCAAAAACGGATCTTTTGCCGGATGGCCGCCATTCGCCACAAAGTGGTGAAACGAGCCAACCAAAATGGGAATCATCGGCTTGGGGGAGACACCCGCCTTGTGGTAAATGTAATGCAGCCAAACCGCCGATAGTTCTACGGAATGTTCCTGCCGGTGGTGGAGTTCTTCGGCAAAGGCGGCCTCTGGGCCAAGGGCAGCCGCCAGTTGGTTGATGAGGGTTTCGTCTGTAGGCAGCAGGCCGTATGGGGTGGCGTAAGGTTTGGTGGTAGGGGTAAATGTGCCAAAGCCGCCATTGTGGTCTGTGCCGAGAATAATGATCAGGTCGGCATCGAGAACGGCCGTTTCTGCACGCCGCCACACTTTGGCATAGACCGGGCCGCCCCGCTGATAGTCGATGTGGGGCGAAACAAGGGCACGGCCGTGCCAGGGCAGCCAGTCAGACAAATCATCATCCGCCCCATAGCTGTCAAACAACGCCGTCAGCGCGTGCGGGTCAGCCGGATAGCTCAAATCAGCCAACGCTGGCGGACGGTATGGCTGTGCCCGGTATTGCGCCAACAATTCTGCCTTGGCCTGCTGAGCATGGTTATTATCCAACAGCAATGCTTTGTCTAATTGGTGCAGTGCATCTTCCAGCGTGGCTGCATCAATGGGCAGCCCCAATTGATCGTTGAGAATGTGATGAATTTCCTGGAGTGTATGCCTGCCATCCAGATAGATGAGCATTTGGGCAAGGGCTGGCGGAAAAATGAGTTGGTATGTGGAGAGTTGAAGCGGGTCACGCAGCAGCCACATTTGTTGGCCCTGGTGAGTGATGGGTTGAAAATCTAACGGCCGTAATGCAGGGGCAGGTGTATCGATCATGCTGAAACTCCGGTCTGTTTATCTTTCGTCCTCGACAGTTTGGGCAGGGTTGTCTTCCGCAAAGGCGCGTATGCGAACGGCCGTTTCCGTCAGCCGCGTATTGGGCACAACCAACAGCTCGTTCCCCACACGAATTTCAGAGTTAAGCGTCCCAATCCCTTCCAACGTCCCTTCTTCCCCATCTACAACAATCGTGTCACCCGTGTCAAACTGTTCACGGGCATAATAGCCAGCCAATACATTTTTAGCCACATCACGCCCGCCAAGTCCAAATGCCAACGCCAATCCGCCAATGACAATCGTCAAAACGTTAATGAACACACTGCTCAAAATGGTAGAATCAATTCCCAACTGCTCCAACACCACAATAACCACCATGATGATGAGCAAAATGTTCACCCCCTGCCCCACTTCTTCATGAAATTCCACGCCCATGCTGCTCATAGCGGCCTGGGCAGCTTTGCCTAAAAATTGTGACAGCAGCACGCCGCCAACCAATGTGGCCAGTGCCGCTAAAAGCCGGGGCAAAAAGGCTATTAATTCGCGCATTGGTTCAACGGCCGCATCCAGCCCCAGATTTTCCAATGCTATTAAAATGAAGTTCAGAAAGATGATCCAAAATATAAATTGAGCCAGCAGTTCAGGGCCGCTTTTTTTAATTTGCGCACGTTCTAACCCGGCTGAAACGCCTGTGTTTTCCAACAAGGTGTCCAGTTTGAGCCGTTCGGCCAGCCTGCGAACGACACTGCCAATAACTTTGCTGAGAATCCATCCCAAAATCAGGATTAGAATGGTTGTGAACAGCCGCGGGGTAAAGGATACGGCGTTGGCTATCATGTTGTTTAGTGCGGTTCTGATGACGGTTAAATCGATCATCGCTTTCTCCTTTTGCTGCTTTTTTTGCGGCGATGAATGAGGGGACGAAGTAATGAGGCCGCAACAGTCAGGAATCCTTTTGTCCCTAGTTTGAACATTTCGCCTGTTAAATTAGAACGGTGCAGTTGGTGGACTAAACGGCGCTGTAAACGAACGGCCGTTTCCTCATCCAAATTCGGCACATCCGCAATCGCCGCGCCAATCGGCATTTGCAGCCAAAGCGCGTCCAGCGCATCCATACACGCATCATTCTCACCAATAATCGCCATCACCTGTTCAGCCTGACGATCACTTAAACGGCCAGTTATCAGCCGTTCCAAAATCAAATTCAATTCTTGAGAATCACTCTCATTCAAAATATCCGCAGCAAACTGCTCCAACAAAAACAATTCCCTGCGCGTTAATGTATTCGCTGTTGTCATGGTTCACGCTCTAATTGTTGAAAGGCGGCCTGCAAAGCCCGGCGAGCACGCTGCACACGCATCTTGGCGGCGCTAAGACCAATGTTCAAAGTATCCGCAATTTCAGAATAAGATAGCTGCTCTAATTCCCTCATTTTCAGAATTTCATAAGCATCAGGCGGTAACGATTTCATTGCCTCTTGCAGCAGTTCGTATCGCTGCCGGTTGCTAACTTCTTGTTCAACACGCTCCGAAGATGGCAAATAGTTTGCCATTGTGTCCACATCTGTTTCTGAAACTTGTGGTCTTCGACTGCGCCGGCGCAATTCATTTTGCGAGGTATTAATGGCAATACGATACAACCAGGTCTTGAAGGATGACTTTCCTTGAAATTGATGCAAATTGCGGAAGGCCTTGAAAAAGACTTCCTGAGTCAAATCTTCTGCATCTTGTCCTTGCCGGGTAAAGCCGTAGCAAACACGCCAAACCATTTGCTGGTGGCGTTTAAGCAGCTCCTGATACGGGCGATCGTCTTTACCGCCTCTTTCCAGGATAAGGGTTATCAGTTCTGCATCTGTCAGGTCTGGCGAAAAAATTCTGGCCATAAAGGATGGTTTTTGGGGGTAGGTTCAGTAATTCAAATGATGTATTCAGCTTAAGTGTTGGTGCATTCACAAACTTCAAGTGCCGAATACAACAAACGGACTACTGCATACTAATAATAGTATGCCATCCTCGTGCCAGTTAGCCAAGTAACCCAGGGTGAATTTTGCCAAATGTCCCCGGTTTTACAGATGCCTTGTCAACTTAGACACAAGTTTGGCCTGGAAGTCACTGGATTTGGTTATTTATTTGCAGATTGGGTGACTTTTCTTTCTGTTTGGGTGTCTCAATAAGTTATTGAGACTTGTCACGTTCATTAACATATGGCTTTGAACTGGTTATGGGCAAATTGGGGCAAACCCGAATGGCCCTAATAGCAGTTCAAAAATGGGGCGCAGGCCGCCGCAGTATAGCAGCCGACCTTGTTGGTATGCGTCCAAAAAGAGGAGTACCCCAATGCAGAGGAGGATGAGGATGACGGGTAAACAGCCGCAGCCAATGATCCACTTGCGACGGCCGTTCTCTGCCAAAGCGGGCGGCGTGCCTAAAATTTCCGTGGCATCGGATTGTGGCTGCACCGGCGGAATATCGTCCAGGTCTGGCAGTGGCTCTGGTGTTTGTGGGGCCAGTGGCTCCAGAAAGGGCGTATCAATTTGTTGATCGTAAAGGGTGGCTTGTTCGTAAGCAGGCAGGGCGTTTGGGTCTACGATGATGAAGTCAAGCTGGATGGTTTCGCCGAGGTAGATAATGTCGCCGTCTTTGAGGGGGGTGGGTGTGTTGAGGCGACGGCCGTTTACAAACGTGCCATTCGTACTACCCAAATCTTCAAGCAAAAATGCGCCATTTTGAAACGTAATACGGGCATGACGACGAGACACTTCCGGATCCGCGATGGCAATGTCATTTTGCTCTGAGCGGCCAATGGTCGTAACCCCTTCCTGAAGGGTAAACGTTTCATCGTGTTGCTGCTGACGACGAAGGATGATTTTTGCGGACGCTTCTGCCATGGGTGCTTTCTCCGGTTACGTGACGAATTAGGGCGAGTATAAAAAGGGAATTTTCCTTTGTCAATGGAAGTTGTTGAGATG